>JBBRGW010000127.1:0-9585 GCA_038223525.1 Pirellulales bacterium | reverse complement strand
GTGCCAGCCATTTGCAAAGATCCCCACCCCTGCATCAATGGCTCCAGGCGTTCGAGATTCGATTCGCGAATAAAAAGGATTCCTGCCCCTTCCGGGCCGAGCATCCATTTGTGTCCATCGGCAGCCAAATAGTCGACCGGGATTTCGGAGGTGTTGAGTGAAAAAACCCCAAGGCCTTGGATGGCGTCCACGAAAAGTTGTGCGCCAGCGCGATGGACCAGCTCGCAAAGTTTCGCGAGATCGAGCCGAAAGCCGCTGAAGTAACCGACCCAGCTCACCGCCACCAACCGTGTGGTCGAATCGATCGCTTTCTCAATAGCCTCCAAAGAAACCGCCCCGGAATCGTTAACCGGTACTCTGCGCACTTCTATTCCTCGCCTCTCCAAAGCCAACCAAGGGAGCAGATTGCTAGAAAACTCATTTTCAAGAACCACTATGCTTTCCGGTCCCTTCGAATCACCCCAGCGAAAACCATGAGAAACGAGATTGATTCCGAAGGTTGTATTGGGAATCAACGCAACCTCGCCAGGCTGACAACTAAGTAAACTCGCAGCGGAAGTTCTCAATCCTGCGGCTGCGGCCGACCATTCTGGCCAACAAACATCCCCCTGCAAAAGCGACTGATCGACCCACTTTCGAATGGCATCTGCGGCCGGCTGCGGAATGGGTCCAACTGCGGCATGATCGAAATAGGCAAACCGCCTGGAAACCGGCATCAACTGGCGAAGCGAGTCGCGAAAGTTGATTTCCGGAACGTTTTTGACAACAAATCCTGTCATCCCAACCTCATCTCATGGCTTTTTGAATAAAAACTAAACGTCTGGAACTTGCCCCATGACAGTCGAAAAAGTTCAACTATACTAGCCCTCGGCTTGCAGAGTTGCGTTGGCGACCTGACACTGTCGTTTTCCGGATGAAATCCGGGCTTATCCTGAGCCGAAATCCTTTTCCGGCGTTCACATGCGTCCTACTTTCAACACGATAACCCCTTACAGCAGCCACCCAGACACTGGGAGCATCCCTGAAGAGCACCGAGGAACTTGATGCCCAGATTGTTGTGTTTAGGCGGTCTTGTGGTCGCTGGTCTAGTATTTCTACTCTTTCTCCTCGATCTCATTATGAGTTTCGCCGGGGCCGGCGCGCTTTTTCGGTATCCAAGTCTTTTAATGGATATTACTTTCATGCTATGCTCTGCGATACTCGGCTATCTATCGTGGATGTCGCTGAGAGAAATCCGATAACGAGGCGACTCTGTTCGCTTCGCAACTCGTGAGGTAGTCGCTTCTTTGCGCCTTCCCTCGCAAAAGCTAACTATGCGATTCGACCCTGAAGCTTGGACTCTCGATCGACCTACCCTCGGCAGCTTGGACACCATCTCGGTTCGGCCAGTGAAGTCAGATCCTTCATGCTTGGTTGTAATGTGCCACGGCTTTGGAGCTCCAGGCTCAGACTTAGTCGGGCTCTTCGAAGACATCCTTCGGTATCTCCCCGAGGATTCACCCAAGCCTGCTTTCTTGTTTCCAGAAGGACCAGTCGATCTCGAAGACGATGGCATGTACGGCGCTCGCGCTTGGTGGCGAATCAACATGGCTCAGCTTATGCAAATGTCAGCCACGAATACATTCGACAAGATGCGAGATGCGGTCCCCGACGGTATCGATGAAGCACGAGAAAAACTTTGTAGCTGCATCGAGCAATGCCGTTCACATTACAAATGGCCCGATCTCCCGATCGTATTGGGAGGTTTCTCTCAAGGTGCCATGCTGACTGTCGACACAGCGCTCCGCGGTAATGTTTCCCCTGTTGTTGGAATGTTGGTTTTCTCGGGAGCCCTTATCTGCGAATCGCTTTGGAGGCAAGCGGCTACGGCAAAGTCCATGTCGGTTCCATTGGTGCAGAGCCACGGCTTGGTCGATCCAGTTCTCCCGATCTCAACGGGCCGTTGGCTTCATAAGTTATTGCAAGATGTTGGCTGCACGGGGCAACTCGCCGAATTCAACGGCCCACACACCATACCGAGTGACGCCCTCGAAAACGCAGCCAAACTTCTTGCATCCTTGAGCTAACGCCGTCGCTAACTGTCGCGTATGCCGCTCAGAGCAGTGTCCGATGCTTCAATCTTGCCGTTGACCAAACGAAAGATCTTATCAGCAAGCCGTTTCGCCTCCCCTAAGTCATGCGTTACATGCAGAATCGTGACTTGATTCAACCGTTTGATGGTCAGGAGAAGTTGCAGAATCTGTTCTCGCGTTTCCGAATCGAGTGCACTCAACGGCTCGTCCAAACATAGAATCCTCGGTTCGAAAGCCATCGCCCTGCCCAAAGCAACGCGTTGCCGCTCCCCACCGCTCAGGCCATGCGTTTGTCGCTTCAACAAGGGTCCTATCCCCATTAGTTCCGCAAGCTCGCGGACCCGTGAAGCTATCCGCTCCTTCTCTACCCGACGAATCTTTAAAGCAAACGCCAGATTTTCCTCGACCGTGAGGGTAGAAAAAAGTGCTCCATCCTGCGGCAGATATCCTATGCCGCGAACCGCTGGATTCATATGGGTGACGTCCCGACCCGCCAGACAAATGGAACCAGCAACAACCGACTTGAACCCAATGACCGCTTCTAGCAGCGAAGTTTTCCCGGCGCCCGTCTTGCCCATCAAAATGCCATACTCCCCTGCGGGAACCAGCAGTTGAATCCCTTCCAACCGAAATGCACCAGCCCGCACAGATACGTTATCTAAACTTATCATAGCTGCGACTAAGCCTTTCCATCGGTCGGATGGTAACTGGCCCAGCGCGTGATAATCATGACCACGATGGACACAGCAATCATCAAAAGCGACACCGCAACCGCACCCTCGATGTTTCCAACATTCATCTCCAAGAAAACGCTGGTCGAAAGGACTTCGGTTTTCATGCGAGTCGCTCCCGCAAAAATCAAAAGCGGCCCGAACTCGCCTAGCGAACGAGCCCAAGCAAGAGTAAACGCGGTCAGCAACCCAAGTTTCGCTTCTGGAAACGTGACTAACGAAAACGCTTGGAATCGCGTGCAACCCAACGAGATGGCCACTTGCTCGCAGCGTGGATCGATCTGATCAAAGGTCATCTTCATCGTTCGAACGGCATAGGCGCACGACACTGCCCATTGTGCAAGGATCACTGCCGGCACTTGATAAACGATACTCCGTGCAACCCATCGGAAGGGAGTAAACTGAAACAAAATCAACAAACTCAATCCGACAATGAGCGGTGGCAAGACGATTGGGATATCTAAAAATGCATCCACCAAATTCCGGCCTCGAAACGGTATCCGCGAAAGCACATACCCAAGCGGTACCGCGAAAACAACACTCAGGATCGCCGCCAATGTACACGAGATCATGCTCAACCAAATCGAATGCTGAATCTTGGGGTCGCGAAGCGAAACGGAAATCGGATTGTCTGCAAGCATCGACCCCCAAAACGACGACGCGTTTTTGGCCTTGCTAACCGATTGGTCCAACACATAAGCAACATCCGCCAACAGCATCCCTAGAATCAATAGGAGATAAGTCGATCCGATCAATACAAACGATATCGCAAACAATTGATTGGACCTTGCTATCCAAGCGTTTCGCATTGAAAAATCGTCTTGCACGTTCACTGAATCGATGGAATCAGTATCAATGGAATCGCTCATTCGAACGCTTTCTGTTTTCCGGCCGAGTCCGATGCGTTGTTTCTGCGAAAGTGAAACCCTTTCGCTTCGAATTCCAATGCTTCACGATCGATTGCGTTGGTGAACCGACGGAGCAACTGTTTGTGTCGGCTATTCCTTGCAACGCTCAATAGTTGGATCGCCAAATTATCGCCAGCCTCGAAAGGAACGACATCGATGCTCGCTTGAATTGGCAACGCATCGGACAGGTACGCGATGGCCACATCGACATGTCCGGTGAGCACGTGCGGAACGAGCATAGCCGACGAAGCGATCTCGATCACGGTTTCACTTGCCTCGAGCTGTTTCTGCTTCAAAGAATCGTAGATGCCATCGCGTCTGAGCAGCCGTTCGGTCAACGCTCCAATCGCACACTGTTCCGGCTGGCCGATCGCAACTCGAATACCCGGCTTTAGCAGATCCCTTGGTTCTGATATGGATGTTACCCCTTTTGGTACCACCATCACAATCTCAACGTCGGAGATATCCACGTCATCCTGAAACCATTGCTTGACACTGTCGAGGTAATAGCGATCGCAGGCCATGTAGAAATCTGGAAATCCTAGGGATTGACTTTGGTTTTGGATCGTTTTCATACGGCCCGTTAAAATACCACAACCATTGTAGACCGCGTGGATGGTTATCCCCTCGCGCTGCTGGAACTTTTCTACGATCGGTTCAACAACGCGGCGGCTCACAGTTCCGCAATAAAAATGTACTTCGGGCTTTTCGACCCAGTCGTCTCCGTCTCTGACTGCCAAACCATGGGATCGAAAAACTCGAAGACCTCGGTCTTGGGCAGCAACGTACCTCGCAAACTTCAATGCACTCGTTGGCTGAAGCGAACTGGTCAGTACCGCCATACTTACAACCTCTTCTTGCTCAGCGAACTCAGGGAGGTCGATCATTCGCAAAGATTCTCGGTAGGCCGGTGATGCAATGGTCGCATTCCAAACAATGCCAGCGTCAACCGAACCGATGCGGACGTCATTGGCCACTTCGTTCACCGTTGGCTTAAATACTCCGAATTTAGATACGTGGGACTCGAGGCGTTCCCATGCATTGTTCGACATGCGTCGCATGGCGTCCCGTACCGATTTGCCGATCGCCGCTTGATCGGGATTCCCCAACGAGAGCCTTCTGCTATCCACCATCAAGTCTTCGATGGATCGAATCGAAATCTCAGAGTCCTTCTTGACTACGACGCAGGGGTGCTGCAGTGCGATGTCAAATACTTCTATAGCAAGCTTCTTCTCAACGGCTTGCCTCGTAAAGTACTCATCAGCCGCCAAGAGCAAGTCCGGGGTGCCAATTCGGTCCACTTGAATTTGACTCAATAGAGTATTGGAGCCACCGAATTGGATATCCACCTTAACTCCACATTCGGCTTCGTACTGCCTCGCAATCTCCTCGATCGGCTCGCGAAGCCCTGCGGCAGCCAACAATCGAATCACCGGTGCTTGCGGCGCTGATGACATTTTCGTTGTTGTTCCAAACGGGGCTCCAATCATGAGCATGCCGACGAGTGCAATCGTCGCAAAGAGAGCTATGACGAGACAGACGGTAAAGCTGATACCAGCGAATCTTTTCCGATAGCTTAGCACACTGGACCGCTCCATTTCTTGTTTCGGCATTCCATTGGGTAGGTCCGTTTGAATTGCACCGCGGAAACACCGTCGCTAGTTAGTATAAATGCATAATACTGCTTTTGCTTCGAACACTTGCAATAAAACGGAATCAAGAGTCCCCTTTCGCGTTTAGGACACGAAAAAAACCTTGCTTCTCAGCGAGAAAAAAACTTTTCTGCAGTCGAGGCGAAAGGACGCAGGGTGAACTTTTTTCTCAAGGTATGGTTGAGCTGCAACTGCGCGCGAAAATCGCTGCAGGTATAGATCAGTGATCGTAGCGAGTCGTTGGATGAAGCGGTCGTCTTCAACGAAGTTGAGGCCGAAAGCAGACGCATGGAGTAGTTAAGCAAACAAGGGTAGGTTGATGCTGAGTACAATGCCCTCGGCAGACTACAGAAGTGGCGGAGAGCAAGTAGGCATCGATGGGAAACTAGCAACTGGAAGTACGCCCGAGCCTGGTTTGCAAGCCACGAAAAATCTTTTGATTCATAATCGTTTGACAGAGATTTCCACGATTGCTTGGCTAATCATTGTAAGCCTCTGCCATCTAATGAGTTAGAAACGGGCGGCGGTGGAACGACCGAATTGCCCAACGTCCGCTTTGATGTGCAATTCCTGGGAACTTTGGGCGGTGCCAGCTCTGCAGTAAGCGGCATGAATGAAGCTTCGGATATTGCCGGTTCTGTAAACGATTCGCAAGGCGTTGGCCGCGCGGCTCGCTTCATCGTTGGGTTTGGCGCTGTGGACCTCAATGTTGAACGACTCGCAATGAATCTCGCCATTGACGTAGCTTTTAAAGCAGGATTGGAACGGCAGTTTGCAGAAACCATGCTTAACTGCGAAGCAGGACTGGAAGTCGTAACCGTTCACGCATTTGTAGCATTGATGTTCTAAAGCGTAGTGGACGAGGCTACGAGGCTACGAGGCTACGAGGTCAGGCGCTTCAGGACTCGTGGCCTCGTCCACTACGTTCGAATTCCTTGGTTCCGACAGCATAGAGCGAAAAACCGTGAACGGTTACCATTCTTCATCATCAACAATGCGATCACTTTGTCTGATGCTCAGACCCCGGAAACTTTTCTCGATGCTTTCCATCAGGCCAATACATGAAACGCATCAAACCAATCTCGAAATACCTGGCGGATGTTTTGATATTGTGATTGTCATGTTGCCTCCCATGATCCAATCGCCGTGTAGCGGTACGAGCAACCGTCGTCCTCAATCGCCAGTAGGTGCAGCCAACTGTTGGCAATCAGGCTCGCAATAAGTTCGTGTTTGTCGATGATTCGCTGGATCGATTCACGAGGAGCAGCAATCACGACCAGCAGACGCAATGGCAAGTGCTGATAGTGGTCGCCGGTGTGCAGAGATTGCCATGGCAAACCGGTCATTAAGTCACCGCCATTGCCTGATAAGACGCCGAAACGGCCGACCACATTGTGAACCGTCTTGTTGCCACTTCCAAAGTGATGATTGTCAACTGTCGACGCGTAGTACTGCATGTTGATCCAGTTCGCGACCACCATCGGCGCGGTCATGATCAACTCCAGCACTTTGCCGTCTGCGTCCAGCGTATGGTCGTAGCTGTGAAGGAAAGATCGCGCGTTCAGGTTTGCATCTTTGGTCATCGAGCGCGGAGCAACGATGAACGCGGCGTTACCTGCCAAGCCCCACTCGGGTCGCACTTCTGACCAATCGACGGCGCGACGTAGCAAGTCCGCTGGCGAGTTGCTGGCGACGATCAGCAGTCGCTCTTGCCGAGTCGCAGCGCTGGCCGCTTTGGCAGTACGCTCGAGATTCTGCAAGTCCGACCTACATGCCTCGGGCAACTGCTGAACGTCAAAAAACTCAATTTCGTCGGTCGTTGTGTTATGAACGGCTCCAACAAAGTGTGTGTCATTGGGAATTTCGATTCCCCGTTCACTGAGCGCCTCGCGAATCTCCAGAAGATTCAGTAACAGCGCAGCCAGCCGGGCATTGGGTTCGCCTGAATGCCCACCGCACGCGCCGCAGTCCAAACCTGCCCCTAACGGATTATTGTCTGTCTGGCTGGTATGCCCACAGAAGACAACCAGCCGAGCAAAATTCTGGCGTAAACCAAGATTGGTAAGCATGCCCTCGGCGAGAGAAACTTGTCGATCGAAGTTGATTCCTTGCTCCAACAGACCCTCCAGTGTCGGCCCCACGCAGGTTTGCTTCGCTGGACTGACTCCGTCGTAGCGAGATGTCGTGGACTGATTCCATCCTAACATACGACACATTAGTTTGAAGCCGAAGAATACTCCTGTGGTCTCAACAAACGAAAAGCATCCCACCGCCGAAGTTTGAAACCCACGCCACAGTGTTCGCCACGAGCGAATATCCATTCGTCGCGACAGGACTTCGTCGTCGATAGACTCTTCGTTTTCGGTATGTCCTAAGCAGCAACCACTTTGCAATCCTTCGCGGACTTCAAACTGCGATTTGAGCAGCACGGGCAATTGAGCGACGGTTTCCGTTTCACCGATCGAAGTGAACGCGATCGGCATGGCAAAAAAACCAGCAAAGCCAAACGTTTCGACTTCACTGGACAGCGATTCCATTTGTCGTCGAATTCGTTCAGATCGCACGTCAATGCAAAACACCATTTGCGCCAGCTTGCGATAGGTCTGCATCGGCGGTTTTGCGGTTGTGTCAAGCGATTGCAACAAACTCTTGCGAAAGCCAATTTCACTCGCTCGCAGCAAGGTATATCGCAGCACGGCATGGTGACTCGACGGTATCGGAAAGGTTGCCGCTTCGTCATGTACGAATGGTTCCCAGTCGCCTTGAATTCCGAGCGTCGCGGCAAGCACCGCATCGTAGGCAAGTCGCATCGCCAGAAGGCCGGCGAAGTCGTTGCCGGTCGGGTGGTCGTCTTGCGCGTCCTGATATTTGGCCCACGCACTCCAACCGGGAATCGAGAAAGCTTGGCAGAGTAGGAACGTCGACCATAGCGGCAGCGGAATGTTCATGCGTTTGAGCGAATAAACAATGGCTGCCTCGGCGGTAAGGGGCAGGTTTTGAACGTACTCACGAAACCCAATCATCCCCAGCGACTCCATGCTGCGATCGTGAGTTGCGAGAGCTCGCCAAGCCTGATACAGCGGCAGATGCCTGACCGGACTTTGCCAACTCGCCTGACCATCGTCGTAGTGGCTCGCGCAAAAATTGGATACTTCATCACGAATCGCTTCCGTCCAATGTACCTTGGTCGACTGAGTCGCAATCTCAGCGATGGTGCGAATGTGACGATCGGGGTTGGCTTCTGGCGCAGGTTGATCGAGAGTCGTCCGGCGTGTGATTGATGACTGCAATTGGGCAACGATCTCGTCAAGCGTTTGCTCCGTTTTTAATCCGACTTCGGCAAGTTCGCTTGTGGCGATGGCAATGTCGGCACAATCAAATGCCGCTTGTTGAAATTGCTCTGCATAGTAGCTGATCGGCATTAGCATTTCGCAATCCGAGAATACCTTTAAAAACGCCCTCGCATCGAAGAAACGACGCTGGTTAATTCCGAAATACGGATTGACGGCGACGTAATCCTTTAGCGGCCAGACGGGTGCGATCACATCGCTGACTTCCTTCAGTATTTCACCAAATTGCTCAGACAGATGGATTGTGGTATCGGCAATCAATGAGCTACCATCGCTCGCTCGATTCGCGTTGTTTAGATCGTTCATTATTCTCTCCAGTAAGAAGTGTTTTAGTTTCGCGAATCACTCGATTGAAAGTCTGCCCAGCACGCGCCGCAGGTTATTTTCGATGTAAAATCCGTTTCTTGCATGAACGAAACAACCATCCAGCCACGCGGGTCGCGTGGGAGACGATATCTGAGTTTGAATCCACAACAATCCGACGAAGCTTGCCAGCAACAAACCGGACAACAAACCATTGAGGGCAGGAGTGGCGTGGGCTGGGATGCTACTTGCAATCAACTTGTCCAGCGCGACGAAACTCGCCACGTAGACGACACATAAACCGGCAGCGATCGCCATGGCTCGAATTGTCAATCGCGGACGACCTGATCGCATGACTTGGCCGACCCAGTGCGTCAGTGATAAACAGAGTACGCCGCCCAGCAAAAGGCCGCCAGGTTTTGCGAGTGGGTTGATGCCGAAGCTCAGGCTTGAGAGTCCAACCAGCGTCGCCATGACGACTCCGATGGCGACAATCGTTCGCCAAGCGACCTTCGCGTTCGAGTAGCTTGCTCCGTTCGTCGCGGCGCGTTGCTGCATCACGCTGCCAC
>JBBRGW010000126.1:0-9604 GCA_038223525.1 Pirellulales bacterium | reverse complement strand
AAATGGATTCCATCGGTATCAATAGAATTGGAGCAGTTCATGCGTTTTACACCGTTTGGTGCCCTGATCAACTTGCTCGTGTTTTTGATTGGCGCTATGGCTGCATTCGATTTGCGGGCAACGGATGGACCAAGTTTTGACCAAGTGCAAGATGTGGTCTATGGCGAAGTCCACGGTACCGGATTATTGATGGATATTTTTACTCCAACGGGTACCTCCAATGGAAAAGCTGTAATCGATGTGGCCAGTGGTTCATGGTACTCCGATCGTGGCAAGATACGGGACCATACGTTGGCCCAATTCTACTCCACTTTTTGTGCACGGGGCTATGTGGTATTTGCAATACGTCCTGGTTCCAAGACACGGTATACAGCGTTGGAAATGGACCAGCACGTCAAAATGGGAATTCGTTACGTCAAGGAGCATGCTGAGCAATACAAGATTGACGCGAACAAGTTGGGACTAACAGGCGCTTCCGCGGGCGGGCATTTGGCGACTTTGGCAGCATTGACTGCCATGACCGGCGATGCCAATGCTAAGAACAAACTCGAACGTTACGACACATCGGTCGCCGCTGTTGCTGTTTTCTTCCCTCCCACCGATTTTCTGGAATGGAAGGACGGAAAGATGCTCGATCCAAAAGTGCTTGGCCCGCTTTTGGCGGTCGGTGTGACTTCCGACAAAGAAGGTGTCCTTTCGAGTAAAAGCGAACAAGAACTTATCGAGATGGCCAAAGCGATCTCACCGCTCTATCAAGTTCGTAAAACCGATGCCTCCTTTTTGTTGATTCATGGCGATGCCGACTTAGTTGTTCCGCTTTCGCATTCGCAAAAATTAGCCAAAGCGATCCAGGCGGTGGGTGGTTCGGCTGAGATTATCGTGAAAGAGGGGGGAGGTCATCCGTGGCCCACTTTGCCGGTCGAAGTCGCAGTCATGGCCGATTGGTTTGATAAACAACTCAAGTGATGAAAGTCGAATTGGGTGTGGACGGCACGGCGGAGCGTGCCTGCTACTTTTCGCTTTTGAATCCTGCATTGACCAACTCTTTAAAACCGGGCTTCAAAGGCCGTAGATCATAGCCGTACTTCTCAAGCATCTTCGCGGCTTTGAGAGATCGGAAGCCTACCGCACAGTGGGTGTAGATGATCACGTCCTTCGGGAGTTTTTCTCTGATCGCTTTTTCATCGAACTTGTCTTGCAGATCGCGAAAAGGCAAATGGATTGCACCCTCTACGTGTCCATCGTTCCATTCGACCAATTCGCGAACATCAACCAGCACCGCCTTTTTAGCTGCAACATTCTCTTGAACCATTTTGAGTGAATCGTCGGTATGCTTTAACTCGGCTAGGATTTCTACTGCTCCGGCTGCCATGCTGAGAATGGCGGTTGGAAGTGTTTTGTCTATGTCTGGATAGTAATCCGGAGCATGCAAGCTCAGCGTTTGTCCTCGTCGTTGCATGGCGTCGAAACGGTTGGATTCGATGGTTCCAACACGGTACATGACGCTTGGTACGCCGGCGATACCGTATTGACTAAAGTCCTCACCACCCATCACTTGATCCGCCTCGCCGACGTGCTCTTTTCCAAGTGTTGCCTCGAGTGTTTTGCGAAGGCGTTTGGTCAGAGCCAAATGGTTGAATAGGGCTGGCGTGCCATCGGAAAGAGTGACGACCGGTTCCTCTGCACCGTAAGCGGCCGCAACTGCTTTGGCTTTGCGATGGATCGCATCGATGAGCAGCTTTCGGACTTCGGGTGTATAGCTCCGAACAGTCAGTTGAAGATCGCATCGGTCGCCGATGATATTGTGTTTGGTTCCGCCATGGATCGAGCCAACGGTGATGACCGCCGGCTCGGTCGGCTTTACTTCGCGGCTTACGATTGTTTGCAAGCTCATTACCAACTCAGCTGCCTGTACGATCGGATCGATGGTTGTATTTGGCGCGGCGCCGTGTCCGCCTCGTCCTTTGATCGCGATATCAACGCTATCGACATTGGCCATCATGTACCCTTCTCGCAATGCAACAGTGGTTGCTTTGGTCGCTTCGCAGTGAAGCGCGAGTGCAAAATCGGGTTTCGGAAACTTGGTAAACAAACCATCATCGATCATCTTCTGTGCACCGCCCCCACGTTCTTCTGCTGGCTGTCCGATGAGCATGAGAGTTCCTCGCCAACGCTCTTTGTTTGCAGCCATGAGTCGACCGATTGCAATCAGATTGGCCATGTGGACATCGTGACCGCAAGCGTGCATGATGCCGGCGGTGGCTCCGGATGGAAGTGTTGTTTTCTTGACGGAAGCCCTAGGCAATCCGGTCGCTTCGCTTACCGGCAGAGCATCGAGATCGGTCCGTAGCATAAGAGTCGGTCCAGCGCCGTTTTTCAGCACTGCGACGACGCCATGCCCCCCAACGCCTGTCGTGACATCCAATCCAGCCTTCTTCCAAGCTTCGGCAACGTATTTCGCAGTCTCCTCCTCTTGGTACGATAGTTCGGGATGTTCGTGCAACCACCAATAGTCCTCAACCGTCGCGTCCAAGTTGGCGTCGATCCATTTTTGAATCCATTCGGTAGAGTTAACGCTTGCAGCTGGAGCTTTGCTCTCTTGGGCAAAAACTGACATCGGGCCGCAAAGAGAGCCGCTCAATAGTCCCAACGTAAGAGCAAAACGAATTGGTTTCATAAACAGTTTCCTTGGGTGAGAATTATACGGAGCCTGAATCGATTATCTTGCGACACAACTCTTGCAGTTGTCTTGGGTCTACATTCTTGTTCTTCTTTTTTGCGGGGCCGACCAAGAAGGCCAATGCTTTGTCGTTACCGGCCCGGACCTTGGTGATCACATCGGGATGCTCGGCAAGCAATTCTTTGCAAAGCGTCTCGAGTTCACTCGTACCTACTTGAGCTATTCCGAGTGATTCAATAGCTTTCTCGACGGATAGTCCAGGCTCGGCGATCATTTTCGCAAGCGCTACTTTACCTCGCGACGTGTCCAGTTTTCCAGTTTCGATTGCAACCAGGAGTTTTGCCAGGCTTGTAGCGGGTACTGGGTAAGCGGCGATTTCGGTGCCATTTTCGTTCAGGAAACGTAGCACGTCTTGCAACATCCACGACGCGGCCCGCTTCGGTGCAGCTCCATGTTCAACCAGCGATTCGAAATACTCGACCACCGCGCGGCCTTGTTGAACCAAGACCTCTGCCTCGTTCGGTTTTAGCAAATGAAAATCAACAAGGGATTTGCGAACGGTTGCCGGAGTTTTTGTCGCCGCTTTGGTCGCTACCTCGATTTCGTTCTCCGAGAGGATTACAGGTACAAGGTCCGGGCAGGGTAAGTAGCGATAGTCGGCGGAGTCCTCTTTTTCGCGTTGCATTTCTGTTTCGCCAGATGCGTCGTTCCAACCTCGCGTTTGCTTAGGGGATTGGCCGATGGTAAGCCCAGTTTCTTGAAACAGTTTGTACTGCCGTTGGGATTCGTAAAGCACTGCCCGTTCTACGGCGCGAAAGCTGTTCAGATTTTTGATTTCTACGATCGGGGTAGCGACCGTTCTGCCGTCGCGTTGCAAATGCAAATTGACGTTTGCATCGGCCCTCAGCGAGCCTTCTTGCATGTTGCCGTCGGTGATGCCAAGAAACATCATTAGCAATCGCATCTCCGTCAAGTAGTTTTTGGCTTCTTCTGCGCTAGAGAGTTCAGGTTCGGAAACAATTTCCAGGAGTGGCGTGCCTGCTCGGTTGAGATCGATGCGAGTATCGGCGCGACCGGCCACTTCATCGTGCATACTCTTGCCTGCGTCTTCCTCAAGGTGAGCGCGAACGAGCGCGATCTTCTTTCGAATTGGTTCGCCGGTAATGAGGTCGATGGAATCGATTTCCAAATGCCCTCCGCCGCAAATGGGCAAGTCGAATTGGCTGGTCTGATAGCCCTTTGGGAGATCCGGGTAAAAATAATTCTTCCTATCCCACTTGGTGAAGGGAGCGATAGCGCAATGCAATGCAATGCCGGCGCGGACAGCTAGCTCGATCGCCTTGGCATTGAGGACAGGAAGCGCACCTGGCAATCCCAAGCAAACAGGGCAGACATGCGTATTGGGAGATGCCCCAAAGAGCGTGCTGCAGCGGCAAAAGAGCTTCGTTTCCGTCTTGAGCTGGACGTGTACTTCGAGCCCAATTACGGTTTTATAAGGCAGTGGCGCGTTCATGAAGAGCGATAAAGGGGGACGGTCAATTCATCTAAAGATGTTCATTCTATCCTTTTAACAGATAGATGTCCTATTCCGCGAAAATAGCCGCAATTCAAAAACAAGGCAAGTAGCCGCGTCGATAGATGCGAACGAACTCGTTACAATCGCTATTTCGCCCCGATCTCCTTTCCCTAACCAAGGTCCTTACAGAATGAAACGAATTCTTGCCTCCTTTTCCACCCTTTGCTTTGCCATAATGACATTGCCGCTCGCGATGTCACAGTCGACATCCAACCAGTATTACGAAGTGATTGAGTACCAAGGAGTCAAAGTCGATAGACTCGGAGAACTCGATGCTTTTTTGGAGAAGGCACTGATCCCGTCGCTCAACAAAATGGGGATCGAAAATGTTGGAGCGCTCTCGCTTGAGGTTCCTGTCGATGGAACAACATCGCTTTACCTGCTATTGCCTCTATCCGGACCTGGGCAAGTGGCAACGGTCATGGAGGCCCTTACCAAGGACGAATCTTTCCTCAAAAATGGCCAATCGTATCTCGAAACCAATATCAAGACGCCCGTCTACACCCGGATGCGAAGCGAGCTCTTGGTCGCTTTTAACTGTTTTCCTAAGTTAGCCGTGCCAACTCAAAAAACGGCAAAGAAGGAACGCATCTTTGAACTTCGAGTGTACGAGAGCCCAACAGAACGGATGGGCGTGCTGAAGGTGGATATGTTTAATAGTGGCGAAGTACCTATCTTCCTCGATTGCGGGATCCAGCCTGTTTTCTTCGGTCAAGCCCTCATCGGTGATCGGATGCCTAACTTGACTTACATGACCGTGTACGACAACGCAGCCCAGCGAGATGAATGCTGGAAGAAATTTCAAGATCATCCCGACTGGGCGAAGCTCAAAGTTGTCGAGAAGTACGCCGGGGCCGTTTCGAAGATTCAGAAAGTGAACTTGCTCCCCCGTTCCTATTCGCAGCTATAGTTGCGTACCCAAGACGTCGCTTTCGCTTTGCCCTGGGCTAAAAGGTTTATGCCCTTTGGGCTATCGATCCCCAGCCCGTCGGCCCTCAAATGCAATATCCCTTACGGCCAACTCGGAGCGAAAGGCGCATAAACGTAAGCAGCCCTGCACAAGTAAGTGCGCAAAACATGTAGGAGAGTCTCTCCGAGACTCGCAGAAATCAGCGTCTCGGAGAGACGCTGCTACGCGAATGCCGCCGAATTTTTTTCGGCGGATTGTTACTTTCGTCATTCGAACCGTTCTCGCTCGAGGCTTGAAGGCCTCGAACGGTTAATCATTTTGGTCGCACTCGGCAAGTGCGACCTACTTGAGTCCAACTAACAGTCCTTTGTTGAAACCGACCGATTCTGCTAGGCCAGGAATCGGGTCTTTTTCGTCCTTCTCATATTCAAACCCGACGTGCCCTTGGAACTTGATCTTCACAAGTGCCGCAAGGATCGCTCTCGAATCCAGAATGCCGCGTCCTGCTTCGATGGGAGTGTTCTTGTTTCCCAGGGCCGAAATATCTTTGAGGTGTATATCGTACAAACGCTCCTGGCATTTAATGATTGAATCCGCAGGGTCGACACCCGCTCGTGCAGTGTGGCCAACATCGATGCAAAGTCCGATACGTTTGTCGTACTTTTCTACGGCTCGCATAACGTCATAAGGTGACGGAAAGGACTTGTCCTCCGGACCGTGGTTGTGGATCGCAAGCTTGATATCGAATTCCTTGACCAGCTTGTCCAGAATGGGAATCACATCTTGCGTAGGGGCACAAACTATGGTCGAGACACCGATATCGCGAGCGTACTCGAATGCTTGCCGGATCTCGTCTTCCCCTTTTTGCATTGAGACGTTGCCAACGCTGAGGGGCGTGATCCCTGCATCGCGGAACATCTGAGCCCGCTTCTTGCGTTCTTCGCTGGAATGTGAAAGATCGATGTGGTTCTTGACGTTCTTGATCGAAACGTATTTTAGTCCCACCCGTTTGACGCCTTGGATCGCTTCTTCGATCGGCAATGCACGCAGCGAATAAGTTGCCACCCCAACCTTCAATCCCATCCACGGATCGGTCTCTTCGGTGGCCAGCCAAGATCCGAAGGTCGTCGGTGAAACTGCAGGGAGTGAAACTGCAGGGAGTATTGCGGCTAAGGCGCTGGACTTGAGCAACAGCCGTCTTGAAAGGGTGGACATGAATCAGTCTCCTGAAAATTGAGAGGAATGAGTTGGATCGAAAACGGATTTTACACTCTAGGCCGAGCGGCAGGCTGAAAACTACCAATGATAACCCGAAACGTAAGTGAGGAGCCTGTCGAAATGCTCTTCGCTTACGCTCTTGCGCTTCGGGATGGGTTGGGATAATGCAGTCTGCAGCCCAGGCTTAGGCTGGGCTGTTAAAAAACTGGTATTGTGGCGATTTTAGTTTGCGCAGGTTTTGTTCCGTGAAAGACCCCGGCGGCCTCGTGCCGCCTGGTGAACGCGGTTCGTTGGCTAAAAAAATGACCAACCGTTTCGAAGACCCCCGTGACAAACGCGTCACGGGTGAATCAGGTTCATTTGCTAACGAACCTTCCGTTCCAGTCGGACAAGCCGACTGGGGACGCGAGAAGTGCGAAGAGCGATTCTAGCCGCTAACCTTTTGCACCAGTTGGACAAGCCAACTGGGGGCAAGACAAAATTTAGGGAACAAAAACGAAACGGCTATATGTGGTGTCAATACCGAATTCTTAACAGCCTAGCCTAAGCCATGCAAGAAAAAAGCAGCTTTCAATTCCAACGGGATTCTTGTTGGAACAGGTGTTTTGATTGTTGCGACAAAAGAGTTTAGACGATCATGGAATCGAACCAATAAGCGACCCTTCGAGCGCTGTCGGCCCGGAAAAACGACTGTTTGCCATCATTGTGATCCGATAGTGCAGTCGAATCGACGTCAGCAGGATGAAGTGGGAAATTTCCACTCCGAACACCTTTCACGATTTTTCCAATGGAAATGCGAACCAATTCGAAACAGAATGCCCTTGGCCCGCGGTTTGCAACCCGATCTCATTCAGAACGCAAACACTTGAGCGGGCCTCCAAACTGAATCAGGCCGGCTAATCGTGACCGTGGAAAATCATGTTGCTGGATATATCGCCGGCAGCATGTTCCGAACACAATAGAGTGCTAGCTAAGGTTCTCTCCGAACAACAAACAAGGTAACAGAGGAAGTCATGCAGATTCTCAAGGTAAATAAACTCCGAGGTCCGAATATCTGGGCGAATTTCCCAGTGCTCGAAGCTTGGGTCGACCTGGAAGAACTCAAGGACACTTCTTCGGAAATGATTCCGGGATTCAACGAGCGGCTGATGGCATGGTTGCCAACGATGGTAGAACATCGCTGCAGTGTTGGTGAGCGAGGGGGATTTTTTGTTCGCCTTCGCCGAGGTACTTATATGGCCCACATTCTCGAGCATGTCTCGTTGGAGCTCCAATCATTGGCGGGCACACCTGTTGGATATGGTCGAGCTCGGGAGACGAACACCGATGGCATCTACAAAGTAGCCATTGCGTTTAAAGAGGAGAAGCTTGGCCTGGCATGTATTGAGAAAGCGTTTGAGCTCATTCTTGCAGCAGTCCACGACACACCATTTGACGTAGCTGCAGAAGTCGAGACGCTTAAGGAGTTCGGTTATGATGTTTGCCTAGGTCCAAGTACCAAAGCGATTGTCGAAGCGGCCCGAGCCCGTGGCATTCCATGGAGACGGCTCAATGAAGGAAGTCTTGTTCAGCTCGGGCATGGCCATCTACAACGACGTATTTGCACTGCAGAAGCAGACAGCACCAGCGCGATCGCTGAGTCGATAGCACAGGATAAAGATCTCACTCGGATGCTTCTCAAAACGATCGGAGTTCCTACACCTGAGGGACGACCTGTCGAGAGCGCAGAAGATGCATGGGAAGCGGCGGAGGATATCGGTTTGCCAGTGGTCGTGAAGCCACAGTATGGCAACCATGGCCGCGGCGTTGCAACGAATCTTCAGGATCGCCAACAGGTCGAAGCGGCTTATGCAGCGGCTCGCGAAGAAGGCAGCTCCATCATTTGCGAGAGGCATGCTCCGGGGGATGACTATCGCGTGCTCGTCATCGGTGGCAAGATGGTTGCCGCGGCTCGACGCGAACCGGCTCACGTGATTGGCGACGGTCAATCGACTGTCCAGCAATTGATCGACGTTGTCAATCAGGATCCTCGACGAAGCGATGGGCACAGCACGTCGCTCAGCAAAATCAAAATCGATGCGGTTGCACTAGGTGTATTGCTCGAACAAGGGCTTACGCCTGATACGATTGCTCCTTTGAGTAAAAAAGTTCTGATCCGTCGCAACGCCAATCTCAGCACGGGCGGAACTGCAGCGGACGTAACCGATTTGGTACACCCAGATGTCGCTCGTCAATGCGTTGAAGCGGCAAGAGTCATCGGGTTAGACATTGCCGGCGTTGATGTTGTCGCACAAGACATCACACAACCACTTCAAGGGCAACGCGGAGTGATCGTTGAAGTCAACGCCGGACCCGGCTTGAGAATGCATATCGAACCATCGTCGGGTACGCCTCGACCGGTCGGACAAGCGATCATCGATATGATGTACCCAGCCAATAACAATGGCCGCGTTCCTATCGTGAGCGTTAC
This sequence comes from Pirellulales bacterium, assembly GCA_038223525.1. GTDB lineage: Bacteria > Planctomycetota > Planctomycetia > Pirellulales > Pirellulaceae > JBKCUI01. The sequence continues at coordinate 750 of JBBRGW010000126.1, read as the reverse complement.
AGGGGTCAACGGCAAAACGACTACGACACGCTTGATCTCGCACATCGTTGCCTGCACCGGCAAAAAAGTTGGGATGACCTGCACAGACGGCATTTACATTGCCGGGCGACGCATTGATTCCGGCTATTGCAGTGGACCGCAGAGCGCACGCTCGGTTTTGATGAATCCAGCGGTCGAAGCGGCGGTCTTGGAAACAGCCCGTGGAGGCATTCTCCGCGAGGGACTTGGGTTCGATATGTGCGATGTCGGAGTTGTGACGAACATTGGCGAAGGTGACCATTTAGGGTTGGCTGACATCGAAACCATCGAGCAATTGGCTCGAGTGAAACGATGCATTATCGAAGCGGTTCACAAAAATGGTTACGGAGTATTGAAAGCGAACGATCCACTTACCGCTGAAATGGCCGAGAAGTGCAAGGGTTCGGTCGTATTCTTTGCTTTGGATGGAAATGATCCTGTTCTGTCGGCCCATCGTGCCAAAGGTGGACGCGGAGCATTCGTGCGCGACAATTCGGTGATACTTGCCGAAGGAGAAACCGACTTTGTTCTATTGACTTTGGATCGCATTCCATTGACCCATAATGGTCGAATCGGCTTTCAAGTCGAAAATGTACTTGCAGCTGCGGGAGCTTGTTGGGCGCTCGGAATGCCGTGCGAGCAGATTCGACTTGGTCTTGAGTCGTTTTCCTCTCACATGGACAAAGTTCCTGGGCGATTCAATCTCATGGAGATTCATGGGGCTACAGTCGT
>JBBRGW010000125.1:0-9623 GCA_038223525.1 Pirellulales bacterium | reverse complement strand
AATTCGAGCATTTCATCATAGCTGATCTGCCCCATTTGCCTGGCTTCTGGCAGAAGTCTAGGGTCGGTCGTATAAACGCCATCGACGTCGGTGTAGATTTCGCAAGCATCGGCACGCAGAACCGCCGCGAGTGAAACGGCGGTCGTATCGCTCCCGCCGCGACCAAGAGTGGTAATATTGAGGTCATCATCGACTCCTTGAAAACCGGCTGCAATGACGATGTTCCCCTCGTCGAGCAAACGTCTAATACGCTCGGTGGATATCGTCTTGATCCGGGCCTTAGTAAACGAGTTATCCGTTCGGATGCCCATTTGTGCACCGGTCAAGGATACCGCCTTGTGACCGAAACGGTGGACGGCCATCGCCATCAACGCCACGCTGACTTGTTCGCCCGTGCTGAGCAGCATGTCCATCTCGCGGGCGGGTGGCTCTTCGTTCACTTCTTTTGCCAAGTCGATGAGATGGTCGGTGTTATGCCCCATCGCGCTCACCACCACTACAACTTGGTTACCCTCTTGCTGTGCCCGAATCGCCTTGCGCGCGGCCGCTTGGATCTTCTCGGGTGTCGCTACGCTCGTTCCACCAAACTTTTGAACAATCAATGGCATTTCAAATCCCTAACAGGTTTCCGTAAACCTCTATCACAAATACTAACGCAAATCGCCCCGCATGAACTGGGGAATTAGATCCCAACCATGCGGATACGAAACTCCAGAATTCGACGCTGACAATTCATCGTAGGTTGTACTGTTGTCTTGAGAGATCCCACTGCCGCACGCGGCAAACGGAACCCAACCATGCGAATGCTTCTTGGTACTGACCGGCGTCGAATGGTCTGGCATGACCAGGATGCGATACTCCCCCTGTTGCTGAAGCGCCCGATGGATAGGGCCGACGATTTGTTGATCGATAGCTTCGAGGGCTTTGACTTTTTCGTCGGCTCGACCCTCATGGCTGGCTTCGTCGGTGGCTTCGATATGCACACAGACGACATCGTACGACTTCAGGGCTTCGATTGCGGCGGCCCCTTTGCCAGCATAGTTGGTGTCCAAGTATCCGGTCGCGCCAACCACCTCGATCCGATCCCAGCCGATCAACGCGGCCAAGCCACGGAGCAGATCGACGGCCGTGATCATGGACCCTCGCAATTGAAAGCGAGCATCAAACGATTCGAGTTGCGGTGTCTTTCCGAGCCCCCAAAGCCAAAGGTTGGTTGCGGGACGCTTTCCACTTGCTACCCTCGCGAGGTTGATCGGATGGTCCGCAAAAAGCCCTTGGCTTTTCTCCATCAGATTGCATAGCAAATCGCAGCCTGGACCTTTTGGAAAATCATCAATGACGGTGCCATCGGTCAAGTCATGGGGAGCCGTTGTCCGCGTGTCGATCGAAAACGGCGGTGGTTCACCTAGCTTGCCGCGATAGATCAGCAGGTTCCGATAGCTAACGCCGGGAACAAACTCCAAAGAATCATTCCCAAGTTTTTCTTGAGCGAATCGCAATAATTCCGTCGCCTCGGCTGTCGAAATGTGGTCGGCGGTGAAGTCGACCATGATTTGATTTTGTACGGTGACCAGATTGCAACGCACGGCCCAATCATAAGGCCCCAACTTGATCCCCTGGGCTGCGGCTTCGATAGGCGCCCTGCCCGTAAAGAACTGGTTCGGGTCGTAACCTAACAACGACATGTTGGCGACTTCGCTCCCTGCTGGGAAATGCAGAGGAACGTTATCGCTTTGGCCAACGAGACCGAGCCGGGCGATTTCGTCCATGGCAGGGAGGCGGGCATACTGTAGCGGAGTCTTGCCACCCAAGGATTCAACCGGATAGTCGGAACATCCATCCGGTATGATGATGACCCATTTCATTGCTAAGCGTCCTTTGGAGAGTGTTCTGTAAATTGATTTTTTTCTGGTCGCAACTTCACTACTTGCCACCTTCGGTGACACGAAGTTTGACGCATTCTTTACTGACGCTAGGCAGCTTTCGAATTTCACTGTTGGCGGCAGCTGCGGCCTTCTCGATCGCTTCGTGAGTCATGATGACCAGCGGTACCTTGCGAGGCTGCTGATCGTTTGTGGGCTCATGCTGAATGATCGATGCGATGGAGATCGAGTGTTTGCCCAAGATGCCTGTTATTTGACTTAGCACACCCGGTTCATCTGCAACGAAAAACCGCATGTAGTATCGACCCATGGTTTGATCGTAAGGCAACAAGCCGATTTTGGATTCGCGATCGGACCAAAGCTCCAGTCTTCGAAATGTGATGTCGGTGCGACCCGATGCGGTATCAATCATGTCAGCGACGACCGCAGAGGCAGTCGGCATTTGCCCAGCCCCCTTGCCATGGAAAAACATGTCGCCAACCGCATCGCCAACGACCGTCACTGCGTTGTACGCGCCGCGCACTTCAGCCAGCGGTCGGCCTTTTCGAATAAGCGTCGGAGAGACGTGCAACTCGAGCCCCTCGGGACGTAGCTCAGCAGTCGCAATCAACTTGATGCGATATCCAAGTTCGGAGGCATAGTTGAGGTCCGCCAAATGAAACGCTTCCAAGCCGCAACGGTAGATATCGCGCCAACGGACTCGCACTCCAAAAGCGAGATGCGCCAGAATCGCGAGCTTCTGTGCTGCGTCGCTGCCGTCGACATCCATGGTTGGGTCCGCTTCGGCATAACCCAACTCTTGGGCTAACTTCAAAGCGACTGCGTAGTCGGCACCTTGTTCGTCCATCTGCGAAATGATGTAGTTGCTCGTTCCGTTAAGGATTCCTCGCAACGACAAAATTTGGTTGGCAGAAAAACACTGACTTATATTCGCGATGATCGGGATGCCTCCTCCTACGCTCGCTTCAAAAGCGATCGTACGCCCTAAAGCTCGCGCGCGATCGAAGAGCTCTTCGCCATGTTCGGCCAAAAGTGCTTTGTTCGCGGTCACGACATCTTTGCCCGCCTCCAACAGTTGGAGCATGATCGTTCGAGCAGGTTCCAGGCCACCCACCAAATGCGCGACAACTTCGATTTCTCGGTCGTTGAGGATAGCTGATAGATCGTCCGTTAAAATGCCCGCAGGCAAATCGATGTTCCGATCCTTCTTGAGATCTCGCACGGTAGCTTTCTCAAGCCACAGAATTCGCCCCGCGTGACGCGCAAGCCGATCACCATGATCGAGCAACAATCGGGCTACACCTGTCCCCACGGTGCCCATGCCAACGATGGCAACCCTGGTTTTCTCCATGAAAAATACAATCCTGCGAGTGTCTGAATTTTGCAAAAGGGAAATGGTAAACCAAGTTGGCCGACTCGCAAACCGGCTAAGGCCTTTGCCACACGTGGAATTGACTCTGTTGGTCCCTTTGGGCTTGCCGTATACTGGGCTTCACCTGTTACGCGGTCTTTTTCGCCGAGCGCTAAACCTTTTTCCAGTAAAGATTTATGACTTCGCAAACAATACTCCAAACCTCACAAGCCGCGCGTCCAATTTACTTGGGAATTGATGTTGGCGGGACGGGAATCAAAATTGGCGTGGTGGATGACGATGGGAAAACACTTGGGTTCACTTCCATTCCGACCGAAGAACCGCTTGGTCCGACCGATGCGATGTCTCGTGTTGCGACCTCCTCAAGCCAATTGCTAGCATCGATCGGGCTATCTATCAAGGACGTTGTCCGCGTCGGTTTAGGAACGCCGGGCAGCCAGGACATTCCAAAAGGAATGCTAATCCAGCCTCCGAACCATCCGCATTGGCATCACTTTCCTATCGTCAAATGTTTAGAAGACGCCATTCGGGTCCCGGTTTCATTTGCAAACGACGCGAATGCAGCCGCGTTCGGTGAATTCTGGGTGGGAACAGGCCGGGTCTACAGTAGTATGGTGCTGTTGACGCTCGGTACAGGGGTTGGCGGTGGAATCATCATCGACAATCAGTTGGTAGTTGGGCACAACAGTTTTGGTGGCGAATGCGGCCATATGATCATCGATCCAAGACCAGACGCCCGGCTGTGTGTCTGGGGTGGCGGTCGCGGTCATTTGGAGGCTTACGCAAGTGCAAGCGCCGTCGTCCAGCGCGCCAAAGAAGAGTTGGCTGAAGGCGCCATCAGCCTATTGCAAAATGGGGTTGTGACACTGACCACTAAAAAGATCTTCGAAGCAGCGGTAGCTGGGGACACGTTTAGTTTGAAGATCATCGACGAAACCGCGGACTTTTTGGCTCTAGGGATCGCGACGATCGTTCATACTTTGGACCCTGGTTTGATTGTCCTGGGTGGAGCCATGAATTTTGGAGGGTTGCAATCGCCGGTCGGAATGCGATTCCTGAGTCGCATCGAGAAAACGTTTCGGGAACGAAGTTTTGAGTACGTTGCCAACGGAACCAAGATTGAGTTTGCGTCGTTGGGTGGAGATGCGGGTTACCTCGGTGCGGCCGGGATCGCTCGTATGGAGTTTAAAAAACTGCCCGCATGATCGGCGACCCAACACAGTGCTCGATGCAAGTCGAGAACCATTTAAAAACGCATACTAGGAAACAGTCATGATCACTGGTGGAAAACACGGTGGCCAACAGAAGGGCGAAATGCCAACGGCCAAGATACGCAATTTCTGCATCATTGCGCACATCGATCACGGCAAGAGCACTCTCGCAGACCGATTACTGGAACGCACCGGAACCGTCGAAATTCGAAAGATGCGAGAGCAACTGCTCGATGGGATGGACCTCGAACGCTCGCGCGGTATCACTATCAAAGCCAAGTCGGTTTCGTTGAACCATTGGCACAAGGGTGAACTGTACGAACTGAATTTGATCGATACACCCGGTCACGTAGACTTCCAATACGAAGTCTCGCGTGCACTTACTTGCTGTGAAGGCGCCTTGCTGTTGGTCGACTCGTTCCAAGGGGTCGAGGCACAAACCGTTGCCAACGCTTATGCGGCCATGGAACACGAACTCAAAATCATTCCGGTCATCAACAAGATCGACCTCATGCACGCTCGGGTTGACGAGGTGACCACCGAAATGGAACAAAGTCTCGGGATCGATCCTACCGAAATCGTCAAATGCTCTGGCAAAGCCGGCATCGGTATCGATGAACTGCTCGAAGCCATTGTGGAACGCATTCCACCGCCGACGGGGGATCGAAACGCCCCGCTCAAGGCGATGGTGTTCGACTCCCTCTACGACGATTACCGAGGTGCAGTCACTTATGTTCGCGTTATGGAAGGCAAAGTCAAACGTGGGGACAAAGTCCGATTCCTCGGAGTGGGTGCCAATTACGAAGTGCTCGAGTTGGGGCAGTTCATTCCCCATCGCATGCCGGTCGACTCGCTCCTGGCTGGTGAAGTAGGCTATTTGATTTGCAACATTAAGTCCCTCAAAGATGTCCGCATCGGCGACACGGTCGCCATGGCCAACGACGACAAAGCCGTTGCCTTGGCCGGCTATAAACCGCCAAAGAGAATGGTCTACTGCGGACTCTACCCAAGCGATGGACAAGAATTTACAGAGCTGCGAGATGCTCTTGAAAAACTGTCCATCAATGACCCATCGTTTGATTATGCGCCTGAATCCAGTGAAGCCCTCGGTTTCGGATTCCGTTGCGGGTTTCTCGGTTTGCTGCACATGGAGATCGTCCAGCAGCGACTCGAAAACGAGTGCGATGTGGACTTAGTACAGACCGCCCCCAACGTCACTTACGAGATCGTAAAGCGCGACGGCACAGTGCTGGAAATCCATCGTCCGCAAGAAGTTCCCGATTCGGGCGACATCGAGGAGTTTCGTCAGCCGATTGTTCGAGTCAACTTTGTGTTGCCGATCGAGTACATCGGCGTCGTTATGAAATTGTCTCAAGATCGACGAGGCATTCTGAAAGGCAATGAGTATCTGTCCAGCACGCGCGCCTTGGTCAGCTACGATCTGCCGTTGGCCGAAGTCATTTATGATCTACATGATAAGCTCAAAAGCGTCACACGTGGTTATGGAACCATGGACTACGAGATCATCGGATACGAACCAGCCGATTTGGTCCGCATGGATATCCTTGTCAATGGCAAGCGTGTCGATGCACTAAGCATCATCTGCGACACGGCAGACTCGGATCGACGCGGTAGAGCCGTAGTAAAGAAACTCAAAGAGGAGATCGATCGGCATATGTTTGAGGTAGCGGTTCAAGCTGCCATCGGTTCTCGAATCATCGCTCGGGAAACAGTATCCGCCATGCGAAAGAATGTGACCGCCAAATGCTACGGTGGCGACATCTCGCGCAAAAAGAAACTGTGGGCCAAACAAAAAGAAGGCAAGAAGCGAATGAAATCCATCGGCTCGGTCGATATCCCTCAGAGAGCATTTATGGCCATCCTGGACACCGGGGCGGAAAAGTAACATGGTACGCGAACGTAAAATCATCCCAAGCGAACCAGATGACGATGACGACGGCAAAGGGAGCGGCAAAGGAGATGGCCAGGGCAGTGAAGATCAGCAGGGAAATACTCCGCCGGCTGGCCATGTACCCGGCTCAGGCATCATGGCACCCGGCGACAACGATGTTGTCCTGCGCCCGAAACGGATCGCGGACATGGTTGGGCAGCAAGAGGTAATGGACGTCATTCAGATCGCAATGGATGCCGCAAAAAAACGGAAAGAGCCTCTGGGGCATATTCTCCTCGATGGCCCACCTGGATTGGGGAAGACCACGTTTGCCACTTGTATTCCGAGAGAGATGGGGGTCAAGGTGGATATGACCAGCGGGCCGGTGCTCAAGGCCCCCAAGGAAATGATCCCCTACCTCACGAATTTGGAGCACGGCTCGGTGCTGTTCATCGACGAAATCCATCGCTTGCCCAAGCCTGTCGAAGAATTTCTGTACACCGCGATGGAAGACTATCGTATCGACATTATTTTGGGGGAAGGGGTCAATGCGCGCACACTCAATCTACAGTTGCAGCCCTTCACTCTCATCGGAGCCACCACCCGTGCAGGGATGTTGAGCGCTCCGCTCCGCGACAGGTTCTTGATCCGTCAGCATCTCGGCTATTACTCGGTCGACGAGTTGATCGAGATTTTAAAGCGCAATGCAAAGAAATTGAATGTTTCGCTTGATGGCGATGCCGCTTATGAGATTGCCAAGCGCGCTCGTGGAACACCCCGTATCGCAAACAACCGTTTCCTTTGGGTACGCGATTTTGCGATGGCCAAGTCGGACGGACGGGTGACGTTGGACATCGCAAAACGAGCACTGGACATGATGGGTATCGACGAGATTGGTCTCGACAAGCAAGACCGTCGTTACCTGGAAACACTAATCCGAGTCTTTAACGGAGGGCCTGCCGGGGTCGAAGCGATCGCACATACGATGAGCGTCTCCGCGGATACACTCGAGGATGAAGTCGAACCGTTTTTGCTGCGAAGTGAGTACGTCATCCGCACTCAGCGCGGTCGATGCGCAACGTCGAAAGCCTACCAAATGCTCAAACTCTTCAACCCCAATCAGCAAAGTGGCTGAATACTCCCATGGCGGATGCTGACAGCATCCGATCCTAATCTGCCAGAATGTGCCCTAATCTAGCCGCATCCGATCCGACGCTAGTAGCAGCGTCGGCCACGCGAGCCGCGTCGGCCAGGTGAACTGGACTCTTAGAGGGAAACAATCGATCGCGAAGCAGGAGGACAGGATGTTCAATCAGCCTGTTTAACATCCAGCCGACTAGACATGCACCGACAACCGCATTGACTACATAAAGATAGTAGTGATTCACACCTAGTAAATTGCTTAACAATGGGTAGCCCCATACGGCAACTGGCATATGCCAGAGGTATATCGAATAGCTTGCTGCCCCTAAAGCCGCACTGCGTTTTAGAAAAACGGAACTGGAATCCTTTAATCGCATCGCAGCCATCAGAATCAACCCACTTCCACAATAGAATGGGACTACTCCCACCACTGAGATCCATTTTTCCTTTTCCAATTGGAAGAGGAATGCGGGTGAAAGACAGAACATCCCAAGAAGGACAAGTAGTAGTGACGAGATGCCTTGGATTCTTTTTTCCAGGTCGCAGTAGTTGCAACCAAACGAGAGCAGAACCCCAAACATCAACGAGTCGATGCGCAAATGCGTTGGGAACAAATACGCGTGGTGCGAATAGACCGGACACCACCAGTTGTTCAGCAATCGACCGGCCATACATGCGGTAGCGACAAAGCAAAAAACAATCGGAATGAACCGGAACGGGGTTCGCGGTGAGAATGCTAACAATCCTATGACGAGGGCGGCAAACCCGAGATAGAAATGCTCTTCGACAGCGAGCGACCAAGTGTGATCCCAAACACCACCCAAGTAATTTTGCACAAACAACAATTCGCCAATCACGTATTTTTTCTTGGGGTAATCTCCTGAGGCGACACGCACGACCAAAGAAAATAGCAAGAACAACCAAAAGGCCGGATAGATCTTGAATCCCCGGCGAATGAGAAATCGTTTCGTATCGACTACGCCGAATCGCTTGTGTTCGCGAAAAAGCAAAGAGGAGACTAGGAAACCGCTTAGGACAAAAAACAAGTCCACACCAACCCAGCCCCCTTGCTGCCAGACCTTAAACAGTCGGCTTTCACCCTCCGGAACAGGCAGATGCCGACCGATCACAAGCATGACGGCAATGATACGAAGAAGGTCCAGACCAAGGTTTCGCATTCCAATTCCTTCCGGGCAAGGGTACTCCGGTGCGATACATCCGTTTATAAACTTCTGGAATGGGGCGCAGCGTCAACGGCTTCATTCATAACATGGGCCAAAAACCGTGGGCTAAGGCCCCTCCGCAAATCAGCCGCAACGCGTTAGCTCGACTTATGATCGACGCCGCGTTAGGCGAGCGCCAGATCGGAAACTACCGTAGGATGGGACCAATGTCCCGTCCGTTGATTGGTTCGGGACAATGGTCCCAAACTACGACTGGTATCTTTCACCCTGCCGCTCGCCATAACACCTATCAAACTCAAAGTAAAATCGGCCGATCGAAAAGGCCGCTTTAACCGAAAGCAACTTTTGCTAGCAATATCACCAGAGACGACGGGCAGTTGTCGGGTTTTAACGGAAGGATCTTTTTTTTAGACACTTGTCGCCGAACAAAAGCCGGTCGTTTGCTCAGTTTCGTTGCACAAGGACATTTCCCAAGGACACTCGGTCATTCGATGCGTCAAGACCAATAGGCATTTTTCGGGTAATGACGAGCGCAAATGCTGTTGATAGAGATGGTCACCAAAATCATCTTGGGCAACAAAAGCGGGACGCTATATCGCTCCACAAAACTGACCAAAACGTAGGGCAGCAGTGCCGAAGCATAAACTACAATTGCAAGGGTTGATACCGGAGATCGATCACTCGATCTTGCGAAAATCAGCAAGTGCAAACAAGCGAAAAACGGAAGAAAGTAAAACCAATTCCGGAACTTTCTGTTCCAAAACGTACCAAGATCTTCGGAAAATTCGGGGTGTGACCGGCTTTCCGCCGTTCAACACGCCAGTGAAAGGGGTTGATAGTCATTGATTAGATGGCGATTTGGATGTGTTGACTTGCTTTGCGTCGTGATGCGTTGCTTGCAAAATGCTTCCCAATACGCACTTTGAAACACGGCTCGTA
>JBBRGW010000124.1:0-9623 GCA_038223525.1 Pirellulales bacterium | reverse complement strand
AGCATGTAGGGTGAGGTCCAACATCGAACAGATCCCACTTCCATCTTAGAGCGATCAACGTTTTTTCAAAGTCAGTATCGCGTATTCAGTTTGAGGTTCTTGGCAATGAATCGAAACTTTTCAGAACTAAATGGCATGAAGATGTGTCTCAACCATAGTCAATCCGGCATCGAAGAGGGGCTTGCCGAATTGGAACAAGACTTTCGCTCGTGGCTGGAGCATCCGCACCAGCGAGTGACTTGGAGCAAACTGATGGAGCACTTGGTCAGCTTCCGCTGGGTTCTCGATCAGCACTTCACACGCGTTGCAGGCGAAGGCTACTTAGAAAATGTAGCTTGCCAACGCCCTGGACTTTATTCCGATCTTCGTGAGATTGAATGTTGGCAATGCCGATTGATCGATCAATTGGACATGACGATCCATCATGTTCAAAACTACGACCCGCAGCGCGACGAGATCGCAGATATGGCCGAGCAGTTTCAGCGTCTCCACAATGAGATTCTGGAAGAAGAGAGTCAAGAGCGGCAATTGGTTGAAAGAGGATTGGCTTGACCGATTCGTTCTTTTGGATCGAGGAAGTCAAGACAACGCTTCCAAGCTTGGCAGCTGCCGAACAACTCGCAGCTGCCCTCATAGAGAACCGGCTGGCAGCCTGTGTTCAAATCATAGGACCAATAAAGAGTGTCTATCGCTGGCAAGGAGTTGTGAACAACGACACCGAATTTTCGATCAGCTGCAAAACGGTAGCTTCTAAGCTAGCAACATTGATCGATCATATTCATTCAGTGCACCCTTATGAGCTTCCAGAAATCCTCTGCACTCGCTGGCAAGCAACACCAGCATACGCAAACTGGGTAAGCGAGCAAGTTTGTTAAAGTGTTGTCACTGATGCGATAGAGTCACCAAGTTGACTACGGTGTTCAACGCGTTAACGAAATACCGTTGCAATTTCTCCACACATCTCCGACTCGGGACGGTCGAACAAAACAATTGGCATGCGGCGTGCATTTGCATCATGACGGTTACGATCACCCCCTCATGATGGAGAATTGAGTTATGTTGTTTCGAATTTTACGAGTCGGAAGTTTTGCGATCGCCCTTTTGTTGGGTTCCCTTTATACGACTGCGATTCAAGCACAATACCCATTCAGCAGGCCATCCTGTTCCAGCGGAAGCGGCTACGGATCACCCGTGCAAGCTTACTATGGCAATCCAGGTTATGGACAGCAGCACCATGGACAGCAGCACCATGGACAGCAGCACCAATATGGGCGACCCGGAATGTTTCAAAGTGCGGGAGGTAACTATGGGGCCAACTATAATCCGTCAAGCAACTATGCTCCTCCTATTGCCTATGCGCCGCAGCCTTCGATAGGTTATATGGGATATGGAGGTGGATACCCTACTCCGGCCTTGAATGTAAACCAAAGTTTCTATCCAAGTCGCAACGGATATGAAGACGCTCCATCCGCTCATCACCAAACGCACAACCATGGGTCGCATCATCCATGGCACCTGGGCCATTTTTTGTTAGGCAACTGATGGTGGATCGCTGATTGGCTACGGGCCTCCGATCGCCTGGACACTCAGTTTCGGCGATCGAAGCGGCGGTCGCTCATTACGAAACCGATTGCAATACCGGCGATTAACCCGCCCACGTGCGCGAGGTTCGCCATTTGAAAACCCGCACTTGAACCAGTGAAACCGATGAATAGAATCAAGCCGGTCATAAGATATACTTGGGCAGGCAATTGAATCCCAAGATCCGGGCGGAGTGTTGTCTTCATCCCGACGTAACCCAGCAGTCCGAATATCACTCCCGAAATACCGACGAAGTTGGGAGACCCATACCACTTCATCGGCATTAAGCCTTGGAGCAAATGCGACCCGATTGCAATCAAAAAAACGATCAACGCATAACGACCGATCCCCTCTAGTCGTTCGGTGAGACGACCGAGCGAAGCCAGGGAGAGCATGTTGAAAAGCAAGTGGATGGGGCCGCCGTGCAGAAAAGCAGGGGTCAAGATTCTCCATAGCTCACCTTGCTTTAGCGAAGCGGCCGGGTCCAAAGTCGTCCTGTAGAGCGGCATATCCACAAACATCAACTGATTCATTGCGAAACTGCCGAGCCAGTTGTTAGGACTCGGTGCGCCGAACTCGGTCACCAACCCGAGGAATACGCAGAGGATGATCATTGTAAGAGTCAATGGTGGAAGACTCCCCGCGAACATATCCGGCCTTACCCGAGCTGTCGAATACTGCTGGACATTCTTCTGGCGTTCAGACGACTGGAGTCTCTTGTCTTTAAGAATTGTTTTCGCTTGATCCATCGCTTGTCGATACTTTACATCCTCGGGCGACTGGAGGAACACGGAATACTCTCGTTTGGCAGCCTCGAGCCTATCCTCATCTCGAACCCAGACGTCCCATTCGTTTTGGTCCGCGATGGGCTCAACCTGCGTCACGATACCTTGCGTTAGCAAGTAAGCGACAAAGGATTCAGTTTTAGATTTTCCAGTAATAGTGGTCAGATGTCTCATGCGGTCAGTCAATGGGCCTAAGTTGATGGATCGGAACGTAGTACTTCAAATATCGCTTGCCGTTGCTATAACGCACCCCGCGAAGGTCCTCAACCAAGATGGTCGCCCGCCGGGTGATGCGATTGACTATACCCTGTAAGACAGTCCCTTCGTAGGGAAATGCGACCCGCGCGCCAGCGCGGATATTGAACTCGGTTGCCGCGCGTTCTTGTTGGGTGATGAGTTCATGCCGATGCTCGGTATGCCCAAACATGTTGCGTGCGATCGTTTGGAAACGTCCGGCCGAACAATCGCTCTGGATCCAAGCAAGCATCTCGCTCAAATGAACCATTTCATGTTCCACAATGCGTTGCATGGCTGTTAGTCGGTCGGTGCAGTCGTGGCCGCAAACTCGAATCGTGTCACCCTGACCACGAAACGATTGGAATAGCAATGACGTAGACAAAGCGATTTCGTAATGCGTCCGACTAGGTTTGGCCCGCGTACCGCGAAAAACGGTCCGAGTGGTTTTGCCCCCTGCTCTTGTCATGCGCGAGCTCAACCGAAACGACATTCCATAGGATCTGGCCAGCGGCAAGCAGAGTCCTTTAAAAAACTGCCGATCATAAGCCTCCGCCATGCGCTCGAGATCTTGCTTTGAGATCCGTTGGAAGTTGCAAGTCTCCATCGCTTTCGAGGCAACCAAAACGGCCTTTCCGATCGACGCTTGCCATGTGTCTCGTTGTTGCCACTCGGTTTGTGGTCTTGATAGGAGTTCGGCCAAGCTTCTTTGATAGTCGAGCCTGCTCGGGGTCACCGCAGCTGGAACAGTGGTGTTCGGAAATGGCAAATGGGGCGCCGGAACAATGTCGCTAGTGGCTCGAGAAGGCCGATGATTACCGGGGGGAGGCATCGAGGATGGACGGGCCGCCCGGGGCGCAATGGGGGATGACAAGTCGGAGACTCGCTTGCGATTTGCGTTTGGATTGCCTCTGGGTTGCGTCACCGGGATACCTCCGTTCTAAAATCGACGAAAATCCTGATTTTCGTTGCTCTGACTCGACAATATAACATGGAATGCCAAGCTATCGTACCTGCAACAATCACCTCAACACCGATATACTGCAACAATAGCCGGTTTCCGTTGCTCAACAATTTCCCCACCTACCTTCGCGTTGCCCATGCGTCTGCTCCTTGCTTTTCGTGTTTTTTTCCTTGTTCTCTTTCGACGCAGTGCTGCCGCGCAAGTGCGAGAACTGATCGAAGCGAAGCAGGCCCCCTCGGACCCCGCTGCTGCACCGCGACTCCCCTCACCGCCAGAAACCAAGCCGAATGCAGGCAAAACATCGGCTGCGACCCCAACAAAGCCGACCCGTCGCAGCGATGCACTGACGCTTTTGAGCGCTTTGCAACGCGAAGCCAGACTGCTGGATTTGGTATGTGAATCGCTCGACCAATACAACGACGCTCAAATCGGCGCCGCAGCACGCGATGTGCTTCGCGACACTCGCAAAACGCTCGACCGAATGTTCGGCCTCAAACACCTGATCGAGTCCCCTGAAGGAGAATTGGTCGACGTACCAAAGGAAGCTTCGCCAGTCCAATGGAGAATTGTCGGCAAGGAGTCTAGCCCAAAAGGCACACTCAGCCATCCAGGCTGGCAAGCGACCAAACTGGACTTGCCACAATGGTCGGGCGGAACGGAAGACTCTCTTATCATTGCGGCCGCTGAAGTGGAAATATAAGCGGACGAACGAAGTCTACCGGTTAGAAATGCAACCACCGATTACTGAAACAACCAATGACCACGGCGAACAAATCTTGGTTCGATCGCATGGCAGGCTTCATTTTGGGCTCGTTGAGATTTCAGAATCGCAACCGCACTGCTTTGGTGGGATCGGCCTCATGGTCGAACATGCCAGTGCAACGGTACAAGCAGTGCTCGGCAAACCCTCTCATCGCGATTGTGAAATCTACGCTGATCCGTATTGGACGCCTCGCATCGAGGCTGTAATTGAGCAGTGGTTGCAGACTCGTTCGGAACTCCCTGTGCAAACGATCTGCACCAGGGAAGCGCCGTTACCGCACCAGGGTCTGGGTTCGGGCACTCAAATGGCATGCACGATCGCTGCCCTGCTTTTGTCGGCCGAAAAGCATCTCCTCGACAATCCATTCAATTCCGTTCGCGCGTCGGACTATCTCGTGATTAAGTCCATCGCTCAACTTAGTCAACGAGGAAAACGTTCCAACATCGGCTTGCGCGGTTTTGCCGAAGGTGGCTTTGTTGTCGATCACGGAAAATCGATCCGCGCGCAAAACGACGCGCAAGCCTACTCGAGAACAGAACGCTTTAACTTTCCCGATTGGCCGGTTCTCATCATCCGAGATGCAACTTCCACTGGCGATTGTGGAAACGAGGAGGCGGCCATGTTCGAACGATGCAGACATCAAAGCAACGCGAACCGCGATTTGATGATCGAATTGGTCCATCATGATATCCTCCCAGCGATTCAAACGCAGGACTGGACGCGATGGAATGAAGCCTTAGGTCAATACGGAAGATGGGCCGGGCAAATATTCGAACCTGTACAGGGTGGCATTTATCGCACTTCACAAATCGCTAGTACAATTGATATCGCCAAACAGCTCGGACTTGCCGGCACCACTCAGAGCAGTTGGGGACCCACCGTTTGCGCGTTTGCTCGCGACAAGGATCATGCGAGTTGGTGCTGCTCGCGATTGAGGAACGCTTTGCCCCACACCGAAATCGCAGTCACCAAAGCAGCCAACCATCCAGCACAAGTTTCTCGCCTATGAACTATGTTGGAAGACTTGCCCCCTCCCCGACCGGTGCTCAACACCTTGGCAATGCAAGGACATTTCTTGTCGCTTGGCTTGCGTGTAGGCAATTAGGTGGCAAATTGCTATTGCGAATCGAAGATCTCGACACACCTCGGACTAAGCCAGGAGCGACCGAACAAGCGATCGAGGATTTGAAATGGCTTGGGCTCGATTGGGATACCGACACCTTCACTCAGAGCTACACGATCCAATCCGATCGGGAATCGCGCTACGCATGTATTCTTGCAGAGCTCAAGCAATTAAATATTGTTTATCCGTGCACTTGTTCCCGTTCGGAGATCGACGAAACAGCCAGCGCGCCGCACGAGTCGACACTCGACGGCACGATCTACCCAGGCATTTGCTCGCATCGCACTCCGCAGGACTCGCACGCACTAGACCAAAAAGGCTTGAAGTACGCATGGCGGTTTCGCATGCCCGATGGACTGCGAACTTGGAACGATCAACTTTTCGGATCGCAAATGCTCAACGCGAAAGAGCAACTTGGCGACTTTGTCGTGGGTCGCAACTACGGCGCGACCGCCTACCAGTTGGCGGTGGTCGTGGATGATCATGATTTCGGAATCAATCAAGTTGTTCGCGGAAACGACTTGATCTACAGCACCTACCGCCAAATCGCCATCTACGACGCCTTGCAATGGCGCGCACCGACTTGGCTTCATGTGCCATTGATGGTCGGTGCGGATGGTAGAAGGCTGGCTAAACGGCATGGCGACACACGCTTAAGCTTCCTTCGCGAACAAAGTGTTGCGCCTGAGCAAATAGTTGGATATTTGGCTAAATCTATTGGGCTTCGAAAGACTAAGGACCCCGTTTCCGCATCGAACCTACTGCGTGAACTAGGGTATGAGCCAAGCTGGATTCCGGGAATCGAAAAGTCCAACACGGTTTTTAAAGTGAGGGATTTGTTTGAGACCACAACGCCCTGAAGCATTTGGAAACCGTCTCACCAATGCAAAGGTCACTCTTGGCAATAGTGACCTACGGTAGGTCGCACCTGCCGGGTGCGACTTTGGAGCTAGATCAAGGTTTTTGTAGTCGAAAATTCTCCACAGCGTCGGCAGTAGCCTCGCTCTCCTGTCAATTACAAACTAACATAGCAAGCCAGAATGCGCCGCTAGGCGATGGCTCGAACCTCTAACATTACCCAATAGGCTCGTGACAATGCGTTACTTGACTTTTTTGATTTTGCTGGTTCTTTCTACAAATAGTTTGGCCAACGAACAACAAGAACAACCGCAGAAGCCGGAGGTCAAGAAACTGATCCTGCCGGGCGAATCGTTTCTTGTCGCAGACCGTCCCGCGTTTATCTTGTGGCCCGAGACATCTCAGAGAAAAGCGAGTGCGCAACCCTGGGTGTTCTACGCTCCCACTCTAGCTGGCTACCCGGACGATCACGAAAAATGGATGCATCAACAATTCCTGAATGCCGGGGTAGCTGTCGCTGGCATCGATGTGGGCGAAGCGTACGGTAGCCCCGCCTCACGCAAGCTATTTGACACTTTCTATGAACTCATGATCGAGAAAAAGGGACTTGCCACAAAGCCTTGCTTGCTGGGACGCAGTCGTGGCGGGTTGTGGGTCTGCTCTTGGGCTTGCGACTATCCTGAACGCTTTTCTGGACTGGCTGGAATCTATCCCGTATTCGATTTCAAAACGTATCCAGGCATCGACAAAGCAGCGGCTGCATACGGATTGACTTCATCGGATCTCGAAATGCAGCTATCGACTTACAATCCCATCCAAAGGGGCGCAACGTTAGGCAACGCAAAGTTGCCCGTCTTTATAATCCACGGCGATGAAGACAGCGTGGTGCCTCTCAAAGAGAACTCGCAAGCACTTCTCGACGCATACCGCAAGGCAGGCAATGAATCGTCCATGACCTTAGAGGTGGTCAAGGGGCAAGGGCACAATCACTGGGAAGGCTTTTTTCACTGCCAAGCGTTGGTCGATTTTGTGATTGCAAAAGCGAAAGGCAATTGAAAATTGAGGGGCTACGCGACCTCGGTTTTCACACACGGAATCAGTTGGAATACCTCGTCAGCAATTTCCGTTGACAGGATCTCTTCAAGCATTTCTAGGGCCATGGCTCCCAATACACCATCCAACGTGCGGTGATCGCAGATCAGAGCTACATCGCATGTCCCGCTAGCATCGAAAGGCCCAAACGCCAAGCTGGAGGTGGTAACCAGAGGATGGTAAGCGTTGAGCGATCCGTGCCCACCGACGCTGGATATGCTGAAGGTTCCAATGTGCTTGGCTCGATTACGGCCAGACCAAGTTGTCACCCACCACCATACGAACCGGCGGATGAAGGCGGAACGTCGCTCGAGAAACAAGCCTTCACCAAACACCTCTGCGATCGGAGCGTTGCTGAACGCATCCAGTTGTTGCTGAAGTTCGATCAGCGATGTTGTCTCTGGACTTTTCCAGCGTCCCCAGATGAGCCGTTCATTACCGTAATCATCTTTGCGATGCACGGACAAAGAGGCTACCGAATGCGGATGCCGATACAGGTGTTTCCGAGGATAGGATACGAAAAGCTCCCGCAATTCTGGGATGCGAGAACAAACCAATCCGTATGCTTTCGCAAAAAGAGTCGACCAAGCAATTCGGACGCCGGCGCCTTTCCGAATGCAGGACAAACTATTGAGATGCATGCTGCGAATCAACGGAAAACTCGGTACACCTTGCGAGATCCGAATGATATCGAGAACCGTATTACGATATTTGGGAAACGGTCGACGACTCCCCTTTGGAGGAGTCGCCGGAGCGAGGGGTAGCTCTGTCATGTAAGCCGCCTAACGAGTTTGACGTTGAGGAGCTTTTTGAGGCATTGCTTTTTCTAGCGTTTCCATGGCAGCCTTGGTTTCCGCAGAACCGAGTCTCGCATTCTTGGTCAAGAAGTTCGTGATTTGTGCATCGGCTATCATACTCGATAGGTGAGCATCCATTGCGAGACGTTGTTTCTTCTCAAGGATATCCTTGTACAGTTCGTCCTTGACTGCGTTAAAATCCTGAACCACGGGGGTTGTGAACCCTTGGCTCTTCAAGATCACGTACTGGCCATTGACCTCGATGATACCTGAGAGGTCGCCGGGCTTGAGGTCAAACGCTGCCTTCTCAAGATTAGGTTGACCACCATTTTTACGAAGCGGTGGAACCTTGCCCATGTTGCTCTTCGAGCTTGGCTCAACAGAATACTGATGAGCAAGGTCACCGAAGAACTGTTCGGACGGATTGCTTCGAGCGAGTCCCCAGACCTCTTGTGCGGTGCGTTGACTGCTTAAAACAATCGCCAGCACTTCGGCGCGTGGGCCATAGTTGGAATCAAAGCCCTTTCTAAGGTCATCTTCCGTCACTTGGACTTTGCCTTCGATAAGCTTCTTGAGTACGACGGTCGGCCAAATGGCATCTCGAATATAAAGTTCAGGAGAGGTGTTGTCTTCGGCCAAGACATTTTTCATCCACGCATCGATATCCGGGGTGCCATCTTTCCTGACGAAACCGTAGTAGTCGGCCGCGCGCCGGATTTCATTGTCGATGTCTGCTTGTTGGATCTGAAGCCTTGCGCTGATCAGTCCTCCTTCGATCAACTTGCGATTGATTTCCCCTTCGAGGATTTGCACGCCGTGTCTCTTCACACAAGCTTCCTCGAATCGTTGTGTCGGGATGCTTTGACGATTCACAATGGCTGCTACACCAGGATACTGCGATTCTAGTTCGGGCTTGCCATACACTAAGGTTACTTCCGCATTCGTGCGCAGCGCCGTGTAGACCGATTCGGCCATCCCACGCAGCTTGAAATCCTCAAGTTCCGTTTTGATTCGGTTTTGGATTTCCTGCATCTGTGTAGCTGGTGGATTCGTCGGCGGCACATGCTTAACGCATTGCAGAATGACACTAAATTCTCCAGCGGGGAACACTTTGGAAATTTGATTCGGTTGCAATCCGAACGCAATTTTTTCCAGTTCATCGTCACCGCTGTATTTCACAATGAGTGGCAACAGGCCTTCCACACTCGCGCTGCTTGGGTCTTCGCTATTGTTCTTTGCGAGAGTCTTGAAGCTCTCTGGAGTAGCCATCGCTTCTTTTTGAAGCTGGGCAATTTTTTGGGCATCTCGGCAAGCGATCATGCGCACTTGGACCTTGGGTCCCAGTTCGCGTTGGAAGGCTTGGTCGATGTCTTGAGGAGTGACTTGGATTTGCCCTCGGGAAAGGCTGCGTAGAGCGAGCATCGGC
>JBBRGW010000123.1:0-9652 GCA_038223525.1 Pirellulales bacterium | reverse complement strand
GTGTCGATCTTTAGGAAAAGTACATATTTTGAAACCTTAACGGCAACTTAGTTGTCGTCACAGCCCTTGCAATCGGTATACACTGCTCAAAGTGACAACTCCTGCAACCCAGATTACCCAAACATCCCAGACAGAACCGATTCATGGAAGACGATGCAGACCTATCTCCACCATCCGAATGGCTCCAATTCCATCGCGAATCGGGTTGCATCTTGGTTGTAGGGCATGGCACTCGCAACCCATCTGGTTCCCAACAGTTGCTCGATCTGGTTAGCCAGATGCAACTCAAAGCCCCCGCTGTCAAGATTTCCGGCTGTTTTCTAGAACTGGCCGATCCCTTGATCGACAGAGCCATCGAACAACTTCATGCGCTGGGGATAAAGAAGATACTGGTCGTACCTGTCCTACTCTTCACAGCGGCGCATGCATTACACGATATTCCGGACGCAGTCGCAGAGGCAGCAGCCCGATTCGGAATAGAGGTCGTTGGGCAGACAGGTTCACTTGGCACGCATCCGGCCGTGTTAGCCTTGTCGCAATCGCGTTATTGGGAAGTGACCAGTCTTGGAGAAGGAGCCTGTTGCCCTGCGAACGCTTGTGCGCGCGTGCAATGTGAGTCGGGGCAATGCGAAGGCCAGTCCATGAACTTAGGCCGAATCGGTCTAGCGATGGTTGGACGGGGCACCAGCGACCCAACGGCTCTCGCTCACATGCGAAAATTGACCGAACTCAAAGTAGCGCACCTATCTGCAGTCAGGGTTCAAACCGGCTTCTTCGCGGGAGGGGCTCCCAACATAGATGGGTTGCTAGAGGAAGCATCGACTTGGGAATGCGATACAGTACTTGTGCAGCCCCATCTATTGTTCGAGGGGGAGTTGATCGAGCAATTGAGAAGCAAGGTGCTGCAATATCGAATACGTTCTAAAAATCAACAGTGGTTGATCGCAAGAACGCTCGGGGCCGATCCAAAGTTGGCGGATGTGTTTTTGGAACTGGCCCACGAGCAACTTTCTAGTCACTAGAGGAACGGTTCATGCGAAGGCTATTGGTAGTGATTTGTTTTGCCGGTCTTGCTTTGACTGGCATTGCGCAAGACGATACTGAGATTCCATTCCAGTTGCCGCAGGAACCTCCGAACACCGAGGAAGGACAACTGGTCGAGTGGGAGGGTTGGTCGTTTCGTTGGCAATTTCGCGACATCGAGGGGCTAATGCTCAACGACGTTTATTTCCGTGGAAGGAAAGTTCTCAAGTCGATCAACTTGGCCGAAATCTATGTGCCGTACGCGCCAGGAGCACCGCGCCCGGAGGACTTTTCCTTGGGTGGATTTTTAGCCAACCCAATGCCGCTCGAAATCGGCCGGGATTGCAATTCAGCGGGAACAGGATGCAAGCCTTTTCGACGCGATGGCAGCGTTGCATCAGGCAAGATGGCCGATGTGATGATGCATGAGGAACCGATCGGCTTTCTTTACGCAGGCACCCAAGGCCGGGCGCCGGGCAAGATGCTAGTTCTTTGGTCGATGGTACATTTCAAAGGGCCGGGCGATGGTTACACCTACGTCGTTCGTTGGAAATTTAGAAATGATGGCAGTCTCTGTCCCGAGGTTGGAGCGACTGGGGGTCTTCAGCATTTAAATATAGGAGCAGGAACGGACGCCGGCGTTGTGGTTGGCAAAGATGAGCGAGGAGAGGTGCTCTTTGCCCCCTCGCATGTCCACAATTTTTACTTTCGAATTGATTTCGATATCGACGGTGCGGACTCCAATGTGGCCGAGGAATTTACTTACGAAACGGATCCAGCGGACCCGCAAATGGCGCGCGCGATATGGCGCCCATTCGAACGTGAAAACGGTCGTGTCTTGGCAGAGAACGTGTTTCGCTCGTGGAGGGTTAAGAACCCCAAGTCACTCAATGCGTTAGGCCGTGCGCGATCGTATCATTTGATGCCCGGTGGGCACGGGGCTTGGAAAGACGGCGGGTTCCCTGTTTGCACAGGCGATTTCTTTATCACCAAATACCGAGCCGCCGAGTTTCCCTACTCCTCAACCGACAACCGAAGGATGTTGTCCGCACTTGCCAATTACCTCAATGACGAACCGGTCCTGGAAACGGACATCGTTGCCTGGTACCGCCTTTCGTTCGTGCATCATCCTCGGACCGAAGACTGGCCAGCACAGCCAATTGTATGGAACAGCTTTGAGCTGATGCCTCGCGATTTCCTGGACGCGAGTCCATTAAAGCCCACCAAATAGCTACCTTGTGGTTGCTCCTCTTGACTTGGGGTTAGAAATCAAGGATTAGCAATTTCATGACGCAATCGAATCATTCGATTGGTGCTTTGGGCAGTTTAGTCAATACAGGCTTTTCGCAAGGATGCGATGTACTATGAAGCGAACACTAGCGTGGTTGTTGGTCGTTTATGCAATTCCTTTGGTCGGGTGCGCTACCATGAAGGAATCCGATACAGCCAGAACGGGACTGGAGCAACTACTCATCAGCAACGCGGTAGACCAATCGCTTTCTAAGGTTGATTTCAGGCCAGTTGCCGGTGCTAAGGTTTTTCTCAAGACGGACTTTCTCGATTGCGTCGATAAAAACTACATCTTGTTAAGCACACGGCAGAAACTGCTCGAAAACCACTCGACGCTGGTGGACAAGGCCGACGATGCCGACATTGTCATGGAGATCGCTTCGGGGGGTGTTGGAACGGATCGAACCGAAATGGTGGTTGGTACGCCGGAGATCCCGCTTGGGATTATGGGGAGTGTTCCCAAGGTGAATTTTTACGAGCGCAAGAAAGCGATGGGAACAGCGAAACTGGCGATCATTGCAACGGATGCCAAGTCAAAACAGCCGGTTATCAATTCAGGTTTCTCGTTGGCTCGAAGCGATCACCAACACTGGTCGATGATGGGTTCTGGACCGGTGCTTTCCGGCAGCGTGGCGAACCAACTCAAAGAGCACACTGGTTCGACGGAATCGGTTCTTTATATACCGTCGAGTTCTTCTTCTTCGCCGTCGTCGGGTCCAAGCCAAACGGCATCCCGGTCCAGCGGGAGCATGCTTCAGCGTTAAGGGGCTAAAACCTAGTTTCTCGACTAGTGCTTTGTCCATGCTTAACTCTGGGGGTTGGCAACATCAGTTGCACGACGCTCCTAGGCTGTGAAGTTATTATCGTCGCCTTTCGCTCCACAAAAGTACGCTTGATTAACGCACCTTTTGCGGAGCAAAAGGCGACAATGTTTCGCCCCTCGCGAATAAAATCACAGCCTCTCCGCGTCGTACAACTAAGGGGGAACCCACAAATCAAATCTGGACAAAGCACTAGGCCGATTCAGGGCCAAAAAGTGCGGTAAGCTTCCAGCTTACGAGCAGTACGCGTGGCAAGCTGGAAGCTTACTCCACTTGGATAACGCGCACTAGTTTGCACCACGATTTCCGGTTACTCTAGTAGGGATCCGATCTGTGCAGCCCTAGAGTGCTACTTAAACATGAAATCCAATTTGCTATCCAGAAGACTTTCTCTTTTTTGTGTTGGGTTCGTATTCCTTTCCGCTTCATCGATGTTAGAAGCGGACGAGGGACCGGTGAAGCTACCGGGCATTAGTGCAACGAAACCAGACAAAGTCCCATTTGTGCCTATCGATGGCGGAAAGGGTGGTTACATGGTTCCCTATACCCAGTCGTTTGAGAGAACTAACATTTCCTTTGAGATGATCCCTATACCTGGCGGCGAAATTACGGTTGGATCGCCGGAAAGCGAAGAAGCCCGCAACGAAGACGAAGGACCGCAGTATAAGGTGCAACTGGAGCCGTATTGGATGGCCAAGACGGAGTTGACTTGGGGCGAATACAACACATTCATGCGATCATACGACGTATTCAAAAAACTCTCATCGGCGGGTATTCGCCAAGTAACGGATGAGTCGCGTCAAGACGCGATCACAGTACCGACCCCTTTATACGACCCTGGCAAGACCTATGAGTACGGCGATGACAAGAGTCAGCCTGCCGTGACCATGACGCAATATTCGGCGAAGCAGTATACCAAGTGGCTGAGCGGGTTGACGGGAACTCAGTATCGAATACCGACCGAAGCAGAATGGGAACATGCTGCACGAGCAGGTTCGAAAACCGCTTATAGTTTCGGAGACGATCCTACTGAGTTAGAAAAATATGCGGTATTTAGTTCGACAGACGGGGCTGCGAAAGTAGGTAGCAAAGCTCCCAATGCGTTTGGGCTCTACGATATGCACGGCAACGTATGGGAATGGACCCTTGATCAGTTTTCGCCCGATGGCTTTGGGGACCGAGGTGGCAAAACCTTCGTCGGCCTTTCTGGGACCCATTGGCCTACGCTAGCAGATTCACGCTGTGTACGTGGAGGCGGATGGCAGGACGATGCAGAACGATTGCGTTCGGCAGCGAGGATGGGATCGGTCGACGAAGAATGGAAAGAAGAGGACCCCAACATTCCGCTCAGCCCGTGGTGGTATACATCAGACCCTGCAAGGATGGTGGGTATGCGATTGGTTCGCTCTGCGAAGCCATTGAGCGATGAGCTTATGCGCAAGTTCTGGGAGATCGATGTGGATGCCATTCAACAGGATGTGGATGCTCGATTGCGAGAAGGACGCGGAGCGATGGGAATCTCGGTTCCGGAGTTGATCAAGGAATTTCAGCGCAAGCGATAGACTGAGCCACTTCGATGCAACCTCAACTTCGTGCGTGGGCTCAACTTGTTCGCATTCCCAACACTCTCACTGCTTGTGCGGATGTGCTTGCAGGTTTCACGCTAGTTGCGGGCAGCTGGTCCAATCTGACCGGAATTGCACCGTCGCTGGCCGGAATTGCACCGTCGCTGGCCGTGATATCGATCGCTTCGATTTGCCAGTATTGGGCAGGGATGGTGCTCAATGACGTGAATGACGTAGAAGCCGATCGTGCTCAGCGACGTAACGGCCCAATTGTTTCCGGAAACATTTCCGTTGGAAGCGCGAGAGCCGTTGGTTGGGGACTGCTCGTCGGCGGGGTTGGATTGGCTTGCCTTTCCGCTTACTTGCTCCCTCCGACGGATGGTCCTAAACCGATTTGGATCGTAGTTTGCGTGGCAATGTTGCTTGCGATCGCCATCGTCGCCTACGATAGTTCGCTAAAAGCGAAACGGATTGGGCCGCTGCTGATGGGTTTATGCCGAGGGCTCAATTTGCTGTTAGGAGTTTCGCTAGGAGCATGCTTAAATTGGCCCGCCGGACTGGATTGGCAAAGCATTGTTTTGGCAACTGCTGGCCACATCTTATTTGTTATGGGCATCACTTTAGCGGCGCGCCGTGAAGGCGTACTTCAGCAATCAACTTATCGTCTTTTGGCGAGCTGGCTGGTCGGCTTATTGGGAGTCCTAATGATTGCGCTTTGTTCTTGGTGGTCCTTTGATCGAGGCCTGAGACTTGATCCACGCACACTGTATCCACTTTTGGTGGGATTGCTCGCGTTGCCGTGGCTCCGACGGGCAATCGTGTCAATACACCAACCTAGCATCGGAACTTTGGTTCCGGCGATCAAGCAAGCGATAGTGTCGATTATCTTTTTTGATGCGGCGATCGCTTTGCAGTTTGGCGGTAATCTGCCAGGCATGATCGTATGCGGTTTGGCCATTCCGACGCTTGCACTGAGTCGGGTCTTTCGCGTTACCTAAGCAAGTAAGTCGCTGGGCACTCCGTCGGCGGATTACGCGACGAAAAAACCCGGTGAAGCCTTCTAGTATTGCGGCACGGCGGTCCCCGCTCTGACTAATGCGACACGGAGCGTCGCGAGACTAAGAGGGGGGCTTTTACCGCTCAGGGTTAGTTTCCTTGCACGCCAATACAGTACAGATTCTTCTCACCGCGGATTAGAATTTCGTCCCCAGCAAAGGCAAGAGAAGCGTTTACGTTTTCGTCGAGTCGATTGACCGCAACGGTTCGTGGGATCGCCGCGTGGGTGATCACTTCAGTTGTACCCGTGAGGTCTGTGATGTAGACGTGACCGTTGGCACCGACCGGTGAAGCGTAGATGCTGCCCAAGGAACTTAAGCGAATCGCGCCGGGCGAGTCTTTGCCCGTCGGGCCATGCACTCGCGTCAGCACGTTTTGATAGTGCGTCAGAAAAGAAAGAGCGTCGTCATATAGCAGCATTGATGGGACGTAAGGTGTCCCTCTCACTCTTGACCAGAGAACGTGCTTTGAGCCCGTTAAGTCTCCAGAGGCGCCCGTGAGATCGATGGCCATGAGCATTTTCTTTTCGTAGCTGCTGCCGACATACAGTATTCCGTCTGCGAAGACAGGCGTAGCTACTATGTTAGAAGACATACCACCGCACTCCCATAACACATCGCCGGATTGCAAGTCGTATCCGCGGACTCGGTTGGTGCCGCATACGACCACTTGTTTCTTACCTGCGAGTTCGATAACGATTGGCGAACTCCAGGATGTATCTTCGTTTCGATCCTGCCGCCACAACTCCGTGCCGTTTGATTTGTCTAAGGCGATCAAGAAAGACTTTTCCTCGTGGTCCCAATTGATGATGAGTTTATTGCCGGCAAGGGTCGGCGAGGCCCCTTCGCCATGCCCATGTTTGGAGTGCATTTGCCCTAAGCTTTTTCGCCATAAGATTCCGCCGTCGAAGTTCAAACAGTAGAGGCCGTGCGAACCGAAATGGGCGTAGACTTGGTCGTGATCGACTACGGGGGATGCGGATGCCAGGCTGGCTGAATTGTGACCCGCCTCAATGGGAACTGCTTCATGAACCACGGTGGTCCAAAGCAGAACTCCCGTTTTTCGGTCTATGCAACTCACTACAAATTGGAACTTGCTATCAACTGGTAGATTGTCGTGCTCTCCAGAGCGACCGCTCATCTTGGGCACGAGCTTTGGGCCAAAGGGAATAGCTGAAGTCAAAAAGATACGATCACCGACCACAGCAGGAGTACTATGGCCTCGCCCAGGGATCGCCGTTCGCCATCGAATATTTTTCTCTGAACTCCATTCGACTGGTGGTTTTGAATGGATAGCAACACCGCTGGATTGGGGTCCTCTCCATTCAGGCCAAGAGAGAGGACCATCGGTTGCAGCGCAGCAACACCTATTAACCAATACAATCGAGCCAATGAAACCTGCGATCGCGCGAGCCAAAGTAACCTTGTTCGCCATCACCATCCCTCGTTTGGTTCACGACAATTTCTCATGTTCAAAGACATTCTCCGGTTGTACAGACATAGAAGGGTGTCGGTTCACCCAGCGGCTGATTTTGGTTTGGCCCCAAGTTGAGGCCTCCCAAGCCTAAGAGGAGGGAATACTTAAATGGACAGAGATAGTTCTTCGTTTACATGGCAAACGTCTCTATGCTGAAATGTTAAAGGATTGACCTCAAGACG
The DNA here is from genome assembly GCA_038223525.1 of Pirellulales bacterium. Classification (GTDB taxonomy): domain Bacteria; phylum Planctomycetota; class Planctomycetia; order Pirellulales; family Pirellulaceae; genus JBKCUI01. Next base: position 2,239 of record JBBRGW010000123.1, on the reverse strand, counting down.
TTTTCTCCTATGATCTCATCATCTTCGGTGAATAGTCCGATTGTGTTTAACGTTTCAATCGGTCTTAGCTGTATACGCTCTTGGTTTGCCTTGCCTGATCGATGTCAATAAATGCTTGATCACCGGGTGATTCATTTGCAATTCCATAGAGACAGATCGTTAAAAATTTCAAGAAAATATGTGGGTTTAGACTGGGCAGATTACTGTCTAGTGATTGACCAGCACATCATGTCTTGAAGCTTCCAGTGAAACAATCCTTTGAGTGCATTTCGTAAAGGAATTAAATGAATGGTTGATTTAGAGCGTGTTGTAACGTTGGATGAATTAATGGACCGGGTCCCTGAACAGCTTGTTCGGGATGCCGAAAGTCGTCGTGATGAAGAAGCTAGAATTATTGGAGATGGAAAAATGACAAAAGAGTTGAGTAAAGCCAAGAGAATCCGTGAGTATTTGGACAACAATCCGGGCTCAAGAAACAAAGACGCAGTGGAAGCGCTCGGTGAATACGGAGTAACGGCGGCAGACGTCGCCAATGTCAAGAGTCATCAAAAGAGAACGCAGGTAGCGAGCAAGAAATCTCCTGGTTCAGCAAAAGCCAAGCCGGCCGGGGAGGCATCCTCATCTACCGCTCTTACAAATAACGGTCCAACCATCAATTGGAAAGAACTTGAAGCGGGTGTGGCATTTGTAAAAGCCGCTGGATCTGTTCAGAGAGCGCAACATTTGCTTATAATCATCGATCAGATAAAAGACTGCTAGTTTCTAACTCGACAAGGATGTTTTGAACATGACGACCGCTAGGATGATGGCCGGAATTCCGACATTGAATGCTGGGCTCTATCGCAGAATTCGGTTTTTGGTTGGGGATCCCGTAGCGTTGATTGAAGTGGAGACGGGTAATGGACCTATGCAGTCGACATTGATTTTGCGCGATATCGAGATGCACAGGGCAAAGGCATCGGCAAAAGTGGATAGCGTCGCTTGCCCAGCGGATTTCTCGCCTGAGGGTGGTCTTTCAGGGGATCGTGAAACCGCCACGGCTCAAAGCGCTGCGGAGTTTGCTCGTCGCGCCGGCTGCAAAGAAATGGTCGTCGATCGATCCTTGCCGATGATCTACGCTGAGATGTTGAACCGAGCCGGGATCTTTGTGCGATGCGACACCGAATGGGGCTTGATCGAAAGGAGGCAAAAGGACGAAGCAGAGATAGCTGCCATCCGTTTTGCGCAGCAGCAAACCGAAGCGGTAATGAAGAAGGCTTGTGAGACGATAGCAGGTGCGCAATCAGGATCTGATAGGATTCTGATGCTGGATGGCAAGCCGTTAACGAGTGAGCTAATGCGGTCGATGATCGATGTATGGTTGCTCGAACGGGGATTTTCCAATCCTTCGTCGATTGTTGCAGGTGGGCCGATCGGTGCGGATTGCCATGATCACGGTCATGGTCCACTTCGCTCGATGGAGCCGATCATCGTCGATATCTTTCCACGCGACAAAAATTCGCTTTACAACGGAGACTGCACGCGAACTGTTGTGCATGGTGAGATCTCCGACAAGATTGCATCGATGCACGCAGCGGTGGTAAAAGCAAAGATCGCAGCAACCGCTGCGGTGCGAGCAGGAGTAACAGGTCAAGCGGTTCACGAGGCGACCTCTCGGTCGATGGAAGCGTCGGGTTTCCCAATGGGGTTCGCACCCGAGGGAGCGACAGACGACTTTACATCCATGACGCATGGTACCGGCCACGGTTTAGGGCTTGAGGTCCACGAGCCACCGTTGCTTGCGATTGGCGGTCCAGAACTTTTAGTCGGCGATGTCGTAACGATCGAGCCTGGACTCTACTGCAAAGCGATCGGTGGCGTTCGACTTGAAGACATGGTTGTCGTAACTAAAGATGGCTGCATCAATCTCAATTCACTTCCTGAAGGATTGGATTGGACCGGTCGCGGTGGACGCTGCTAAACAGCCCTGCACAAGTAAGTGCACAAAACACGTAGGCGAGTCTCTCCGAGATTCGCAGAAATCAGCGTCTCGGAGAGGCGCTGCTACGTGAATTAGACGAAGAAAATTCTGCGCAGGTGCTTAGCGTCCGTACATTTACTACTCAGTGAATTCGCCTTGGTCAACCGCATCCACTAGGACGACGAAACCTGGGTTCTTTAGGCGTCCTGCGATATCGCAAGTGCTGCAGTTGATGAACTGAATGCCGTGGTGGGTAACCATTCCATAGTTATTGATCTC
>JBBRGW010000122.1:0-9663 GCA_038223525.1 Pirellulales bacterium | reverse complement strand
AAAGAGCCGCTCATCGTCAGTGGGCAAGCGGATCAAGGTCGCGTGATTTCGATCGCCTTCGACACCACGTACTTGTGGGCAAGGCAAGGAATGTCGAATGAGCACAAAGCGTTTTGGCGCACAATCATTTATCGGTGCCTTCGCCGTGATGCTGCTGAGGAAGGGATGCAAATGAGTATGCCGCAACGAAGCCTGTTGCTCCAAACTCCTAGCGAAATGAAGTTGGAATGGAACGGTGGAGCTGAAGTGCTGGAGATGCCAAAGAACATCCTATTGAATCTGTGGAAGATCGGTGATCGAAGCAATGGCGAGGGAGACAAAAACCTTGGCGAAGTCCAGTTGTTACGTCGCGATGCGCAATCGATGCGTGCGGTCTACCCCGGCTCGAAAGAGGGTGGACGTTATGAATGGAGAGCCCAAGTAAACGGATCCAAGGGACAACTGCTCGAAGCAAAACTTCCTTTCCTCGTGATCGATCAATCGGCCGAGACGTTGCAGCCTATGCCTGACTGGCAGCTCCTCGCGCAGATGGGCAAACTGAACGCGTCTGCAGGTGGAACGCTAGTTGCTCCAGAACAAGCAGACGAGATCGTGCGTCAAATCTTAGAACGCAGGAAGCAATCGACTCAAACCGAGATCGAGAATCGTCGACTTGGAGACGGCGTGTTAGATACTTGGAGCGCATTCCTGTTATTGGCAATAGTCATGGTCAGCCAATGGGGACTTCGGAAAAAATGGAATTTACCGTAGGGTAGAGCAGTTGCCCTCAACGGTTCCCACCATGCGTCTGCTCGATATTAAAACTGACCGTGCTGTCTTAACACTTCGAACAAAACAATCGAAGTGCTCACCGAAGCGTTCAGTGAATCGATAACGCCATGCATGGGTATCCGCACGGAGGTTACCTCCGGCCGAATCCAATTCTCTCCTAGCCCATCGCTTTCGCTACCAACAACGATACCGACACGCTTCTCATAGGTCGGGGCGGTATGCGATAGACTTCCGTCAACGCGGGCTGTGTACATCGCGATAGATCGTTCCATTAGCCAAGCTTGAATTTGCTTTGCGGATCCGACCGCCATTGGCACTCGAAACAACGCACCTAAACTCGAACGGATGGCGTTTGGGTTCCACATTTCGCTGACCGGATCGCTCAGCAAAACCGCAGTGACGCCTGCCGCATCGGCCGTTCGCATGACCGCGCCTAGGTTTCCTGGTTTCTCCATGCGATCCAAAATCAAGAAACACTTAGAAGCACTCTCAGCACTTGTTGGCGGCAGGCGATCATCGAGTGTTTCGAGTGCCAAACTCGGCTGACGGGCTACTGCGATCAACGCAACATCCCGATCGCCGTATTGCAGTTTGGACATCGCCGCTTTGGAAATGAGGTTAATCCGAATCCTGGGTACAAGCGATTGCCAATCCGAAACCAGATGCCGATGCGATTCCTCAGTCGACTCCAAAATGAAGAGTTCGGTGCATTCGATTCCACCGGCGTGCGCATGCCGGGCGATCGAATCTCCCTCGATGATCATCAAACCGCTATCGCGCCGCTCGCGTGGGTCCCTCAAAGAACTGGCCGCTTTGATGCGTTGATTGCTCGGGCTAGAGATGGATTCAACAGTCACACAAGCCGACTTCCCAGCGATGGCTGGATTAAAAGAAAAAAGACCAAGCTGATTTGCTGGTCTTCCTTGAAACTAAATACCATTAGATGGGCCCATTGTCCCGTCCGTTTTTCCCTGCACATTCAAAGCATTTTAGTGGCCGCTCGGGGAGTTGAACCCCGACGCCTCTCGGCACCAGATCCTAAGTCTGGCGTGTCTGCCAATTTCACCAAGCGGCCCAATTTCGCGGTCATTTTACTACGAACCTCGAAACTAGTGAACTCATTTTAGTCATTAATCTGCTAGCATGCGACCTCAGTTTTCATTTTTCATGTTCGTAGATGCCAAAATAGGGAAATAGGTGCCATGGGAGCGAAGTCCGTTCTGGTAACAAGCATGCTGGTTTTGACAGCAATCGTTGTTTCGTGTGTTGCCCGCATTGAGTATCTAAACGCTGCCGGCGGTCATGTGCTGCCCCGTCATCATGTCGAAGGAAAACCGCGCAGCTGGGATATCGCAGACCTCAAGACGGTAATGAGCTATTTGGATGAACAGTTTGTAGAACGCAGACAATATGCAGCTGGCGTAGATGCGTATGACAAGGGGGATAGTGAGCCGGCAGCAGTGTCCAAGGGAGCGCCGTATTCTCCGACCGAGCAGCGCGCGATCAATACCGCAACGATTCAGCACGACGCCCTTACCAAATTGCATTGGTGCCTCCAGTATTTGGGTGTTGCCCAGTATTTTATCGCACCGCTGACTTTGCTTTTGTCCATCACGTGCGGATTGGCGTTGAAAGGCTGGCCAACTAAGGCCGTTGCAGCCGCCTGCTCAATCCTATGTTGCGGCAGTATTTTCTTGATACTGTTGCGAGGCTACTGGGGCGCAATGGGGTAGCCGGCGCTTCGTTGTGCGACGCTCCGCGTCGCATGAATCACCACAATCACGACGCGGAACGTCGTGCAACGATGGTCGCAAACCATTAAGTCGTCGGGTAATCCGCCTCCGTCCAAGCCCGCCAGCCACCATCGACGCTAACTACGTTCTTGTATCCCATGCGTTGGAGATTCTCGGCCGACAATGCCGAGCGAAATCCGCCGCCGCAGTAAAGGAGGATCTCCTTGTTCGGGTCGGGAACGACTGTTTCGATGTCTCTCTCAATGACCCCTTTGCTAAGATGAATCGCGCCAGGAATATGTCCTGCGGCGAATTCGCTCTCTTCGCGAACGTCGATCAATAGCAGCTTTTCTCCGTCATCCATTCGCAATTTAACGTCGCTAACGTTGCATTCGAGAACGCGAGCTTTGGCTTCGGCGGCGATTGCTAAAAACCTTGGTGAGTGCTGTTTGGCCATGATTGTGTGAAGTTAGGGGGGATTGGTAAATGTTGCGATTGCTATTCGAAAACAACTTGAAATATTTTGCAACAGGGTGAAGAAACGAACCAAGCGTTGCCGATAGTACTTTTGACGGGAGGTACCGACTCAAAAGAAGCCTTGGTTTCTTGAAAGAAAGTGTAACCGGTCAACGTTCTGCCCAGGGGAAACCTTGAGCCGAGTAGTTTGAAAACCTTTTGCCCAGTGAGCCATTCGTTGGGACGTTTATTTGCGGCATCTCTTGGCAGTATTGCTCTGGCGACCTCGATTATCCTTGGTCTTCTAAGCGGTAACGTCACTGAATCGATCTTAACCCATTCCCTTACGACCACGGTAGTATTTGCCGCAATAGGTTTGGGAATCGGTCAAGTTGCAGATATGGTGGTGCGCCAAAATGTCGAAATGAACTACAGAAACAAGTTCGAAAAATTACGCGAGGGACGAAAGAACGCTGCCCAGCCAAGCGAGTGACCACTGCCGATTAAGTAATTCCAGGTCTAAACATCAGGGAATTGCATAGATAGGCAATCTGGTAAAGCTTGCACGGATATGGGAACAGATCTTTGCTCAATTGATGTGGAATTAACAGTTCCAAGTCAGTAGAGTCCCCATCCCAGAACGGATTGCTCGCATCTGATCCCTTTGATTAGCGGCGAGAACCATGTGTGGCCAAATGGAATGGGCCAACACAAGTTCGCTTCGTTCGCGGAGCAACACCAGAATACACGACCGTTTGATCCCAGTAGCCGCTGGCGATCATTCCCCTTGCCATGTCAATCACGGAGGTTCGGATGGCGACAACTGTAGCATCGAGCATCGACATTTTAGATGTTTGGACTAGATACAAAGCGGACCTAACAAACGTCGATCTGAGAAATATTCTCATCGAACGCTACATGCCTCTCGTTCGCTTCAACGGTGAGCGACTCAGGGCTAAGCTACCAGAAGGTGTGGAGCTTGACGACTTGATCAGTGCAGGCATCTTCGGTCTGATGGACGCCATCGACGCATTCGACATGGAACGCGGCGTGAAATTCGAGACGTATTGCGTACCGCGTATCCGCGGTGCCATGCTCGACGAACTCCGTACCATGGACTGGGTACCACGCCTCGTTCGCAGCAAAGCCAGCAAGCTCAACGAAGCCACCAAATTGCTGGAAGCCAAGTACGGGCGAGCACCGTCGACACACGAGCTTTGCTCCTACATGGGCATTTCGATCGATGAAGTTGAAAAGATGAAAAGCGATGCATCGGCCGTCGGTTTGGTGTCACTCAATAAGAAGTGGTACGAAACAGATAGCTACAAAGATGTTCGTGAAATCGACGTCCTCGAAGACAAACGAAGCGAGGATCCAACACGTCGCGTCAACAAAAGCGACCTCATGCGGTTGGTCACCAAAGGTCTAAATCGCAATGAGCGACTCATCATCATTCTCTACTATTACGAAGAGTTGACGATGAAGGAAATCGGTGCGACCCTCGATCTGAGCGAAAGCCGTGTCAGCCAAATGCACACCAGCATCGTGATGCGCCTCCAAGAACAACTCGGCCGTCGACGGCCTGAATTCGGAACCTAGCGATGTTCGGCGGTCCTTGCCCCCGGATGGCTTGTCCAACTGGAGGGAAAGGTTAACAGCTAGACTCCCTCTTCCCTTGGTCCTCTCGCCGGGAAAACCGGCGGGATTCCAAAATACCGCAGGCTTGTCCTGCTGGATCCTTGAGTTTTTACTTTAATTAGAGCGAGATGTCCCAGCGTTAGCCTGGGTGCCTCAAGCTTCAACAAGGTTGTCTCTCTTTCGCGAGCTCACACAAGATGGGACTTTCTGTCCCGTCATTCAGCCCAATTCCGCTCGGGACAATGGTCCCAAGCTACAGTAGGCTGCCTTCGCGCTATAAGAAATGTTACGACCTCCTACCCTCGCGGGTGAAACTTTTGGTGAATCTTCTTCAGCTTGCTGCTCTCTACGTGAGTATAGATCTGCGTTGTCTGGATGCTCGCGTGTCCTAACATCTCTTGGATCAATCGCAGGTCTGCGCCCCCAGCCAATAAGTGCGTTGCAAAGGAATGCCTGAGCGTGTGCGGGCTGACCTCGGCATCGATGCCAGCTCGAATTGCAAATCGCTTGATCATTTCCCATATCGCTTCACGCCGCAGCCTTTGACCGGTTCTTGATAGGATCAGCCACGGAGATACCGCCAGTTCGCGATGTGCAGCAAGGTGCGGACGATATTCGACAAGATAGACTTCAATGGCTTCGATCGCTCGTTCGCCGAGAGGGACCATGCGTTCTTTGGATCCTTTGCCTTCAGCTAAGCAGTAGCCGTCCTTCAGATGGACGTTTGCGACTAGCATGTTGCTAATTTCGGAGACTCGGCAGCCGGTTGCATACATCAACTCCAAAATCGCCCGGTCGCGAATCCAGTGTAGGTCGAATTTTTGTGGGGCAGCCAGGAAACGATCGACTTGCGCAATGCTCAAAACTTTCGGGACGCGTTGCCAAACTTTAGGGGTCGTCAGCAATTCGGCTGGATTATCCGCGATCGCACTCTCCAATTGCAGGAATTTAAAAAACATCCGGATGGCGACAATATGCCGGGAAATCGAGGTGGCAGCTAACTTTTTACCTTTCAAAAAAGCAGCAAATTCGGTCAAATCGGAAATGCCGAGTACGGTTGGGGAACGACCGTCGAGCCATTCTTTCATATGTTCTAGATCGCGACGGTAAGCTTGTACGGTGTTTTCTGCCAAATGGCATTCACTCCGCAAGTAGACCGTGTATCGCTCGATCCAGCCGGCCATCGTTTCAAATGGCTTTGGCGGTTCGGAAGCCGATTGTTTGAGTTTCTTTAGCTTACTAACAGCCATGATTCAGATATCCGCTCGCCTAGATCGATGATAGGAAATACGATTGTGTGCCTCAAGCGAGCCAAACGGCTCTCGATTGTAATGACTTTTTTAGGAATTGTGGAATGAAGATACTGGTTGTCGGCGGAGCAGGCTATGTTGGCTCGCACTCGGTCAAATTATTGCGTTCGCTCGGACACACGGTTTGGGTCTATGACAATCTTTCACGCGGGCATCGGGAAAGTGTTCCGAAAGAGATCCTGATCGAGGGCAATCTATCGGATCGCGCGTTGCTCATACGGGTCATGCAGGAAAAAGAGATCGAGGCGGTCATGCACTTTGCCGCCTATGCACTGGTTGGCGAATCCGTGCAACATCCTGCCATGTACTACCAAAACAATGTAACTGCCACCTTCGATTTGCTCGAAGCGATGCGCGCAGCCGGTGTTTGGCGTTTTGTATTCTCCAGTACAACGGCCACATACGGTCAACCAGACAAGATGCCGATCTCCGAGGACACCCCGCAAAATCCGATCAACCCTTACGGCTTCACAAAACTGGTCGTCGAACGGGCACTTGCGGACTACGCCCATGCATACGGTTTTGGCGTTGCGGCACTTCGTTATTTCAACGCATCGGGCGCTTCGGCGGACGGAACGATCGGCGAAGACCACGATCCGGAGAGCCACCTCATCCCCATCGTCTTGCAGGTCGCTCTCGGACAACGAGAAAGCATCTCGGTTTTCGGCAAAGACTATCCAACCCCAGATGGAACGTGTATTCGTGATTACATTCACGTGGAGGATTTAGCAACGGCACATATCTCTGCGTTGCTCAAGCTAAAACCGAACTCTGTCCTCCAGATGAACTTGGGGTCAGGGGTCGGTCACAGCGTATTGCAAGTGATCGAAGCATGCCGAGAAGTAACGGGGCACACAATTCCAATTGTCTATTCGGACCGTCGCCCCGGAGACCCCGCCTGTTTGATTGCTGACAGCAGTCTAGCTCAGTCGGCACTAGCCTGGAAACCGAAGTACATCGAGATCAAAGGAATTGTAGAGACCGCATGGCGCTGGCATCAATCGCATCCGAAAGGCTATGCGACGGCGTAGGTCTGCATCTCCGAGGCGGACATCGATCTACTTCGCCAACCGCGACGGCGTAGGTCTGCATCTCCGAGGCGGACATCGATTCAGCAAAATAACAGTGGAAAGAACTGACCAATAGCTCCTAAGTTAGCACGGTAAAGCATTACTGAGTCATGCAAGACATCATCATTGAAAAACCTTACAAGTTTGTTCCGCCCCATCGCGGCAACTTCCTGCCCAAGGCAATTCTCAAGCTCGGTTTAGTCCCTTGGTACCTCAAAAAGTTCGAAGGGGTCGTATCGCATCAACTCCACGGAGTCGATCATTTGCGAGAGTCAATGCGACTGGGGCACGGTGTCTTGCTCGCCCCTAACCATTGCCGCTACGCAGACCCTTTGGTCATGGCCTTTTTAGCCAGCGCCGCCCAAGTTCCCATGTTCGCCATGGCAAGCTGGCACCTCTTCGAGCAAAGTCGCTGGCAACGCTGGGCACTGAGCACAATGGGAGCTTTCAGCGTTTACCGCGAAGGTCTCGACCGACAGTCGCTGGATACTGCAGTCGACATGTTGGTAAATCCCAAGCGGCCGTTGGTTGTGTTCCCGGAGGGGACTGTCTTCAGAACCAATGATCGACTTCAACCATTGCTAGATGGTGTTGCATTCATGGCCAGAACAGCGGCCAAACGGCGAGCCAAAGATGGTGGGACTGGCAAAGTAGTCATCCATCCGGTCGCGATCAAGTATGTGTTTCATGGCGATCTGGAGAAGGCGGTCGATCCAACTTTGGATGCATTGGAAAAGCGATTGACTTGGTCGCTGCTCAAGGAAACGACTACATTACAACGCATCCATCGCATCACTCTCGCTATGTTGAGCCTCAAAGAAATCGAGTACCTGGGTGCGGCGCAACAGGGCGATATTGTGGAACGCCAGCAGCGATTGGTAGATCATTTGCTTTGTCCATTGGAACAAGAATGGTTAGGCAAGACGGTAGTCGACAAGATCATTCCTCGGATCAAATCGTTGCGAATGAAAATTGTCCCAGAGTTAACGACTGGTGAGCTGGACGAGAAAGAACGCGAGCGACGTTGGACGCAATTGTCTCGAATCTACCTGTCGCAGCAAATTGCTTCTTACCCTCCGGACTACATTGTATCGCCAACGACAGACACTCGGATTTTGGAGACGATCGAGCGACTCGAGGAGGACATCACGGATCGAGCCGGGGTGCATGGTCCATTGGAAGTGGTAATCGAAGTGGACGAAGCAATCGAAGTCCCAACTGAGAAGGCACCGCGAGGCGAAGAAGATCCGCTCATGAAAAGGCTGCGGGAGCGAATGCAGTCCATGTTGGACAAGTTGTCGACGGCAGCACACACAGTCCATTAGTCACAGTCGACCTGGGAGCGTTTACAACAGACCATTGATCAAAGAGTCAAACGGCTCGCTTGCCGGCCATCTACTAATTTCAAGCAGAGCCTTGCAACGCGCAGAAACTCATTATCGCTTTGCATCGAAGCTAAGTCCAACACGTAATGATTCTGCCCTGTTCGATTGCTCGAGCTCCTCCAGACTACATTGCGAAGGAGATAAAAAGATCACTGTTGTCTTTAGGAAATGTTTTAGGACTGCAGTCGCCGTAACTTTGGTCCCGGTTAGATCCAGTTTGGTCAGGTTCAAGGCAACAAGTTTCTCTAACGATTTGTCGCTCACGTCGCAATGCGCCAGGGACAATTCTTGCAATGCACTGATATGCTCCAAGTGGTGAATGTCTGCATCGTTGAGTCCTGAATGGCTCATGTCCAGACAGCGAATCCGAGGCTTCCAATTCGCAAAGAGTGTCCCATTGAATTTACTCGCATTTAATGCGAGTCGTTCCGAAGGTGCGAAGGCAGTCGCAATGAGACCTTCGGCGGTGATTTCGCCATCGCCAATTTCAAGTTCCGTAACGAAGTTGTGTTGCGCGAGTGATTTCAAAGTTTCGTCCGTAACGTGCGTATTGCGAAGCGACAACCGAGCTAACGTAGAATTGACGGATAGCAGTTTCGCAATTCCCGCATCATCCACAGAGGTTCCGTCCAATTTTAGCGAATTGACTTGGGTCAACTGTTCTAGCTCAGAGCCTGCGCATTTCGTATCGCTTAGATCGAGTTCGTTCATCGCGTTGAGATGCACCAGCGATTTGTCGGTAATCGGATTTCCTCGAAGAATTAAGCCTCTGGAAAATTTTGGAAAAGCTTCAAATTTGAGTTGGCTGATCGCCTCGTCATCCAAATTGAGTTCCCCTATATCGAGTTCGAAGGTAGGGCAACCTGCGATGATATCGTTTATTCCTTGGACACTGAGTTGCGTTCCCGCCAACGATAACATTGAAAGAACAATTCGCCTGCCCTTCAGATGCTTGACATCGGAATCGTTGATCGAGGTATGGCTCAGGTCGACGAATCGCAATGAAGTCGACTTTCCGATCGATTGCAAAACAGATTCTGCTACTTGAATCCCCGACAGCGAAATTCTCGAAAGACCACGGAACTGATTTAAATCCAGATTGGAACAGTCCGAGTTGGGCGGGAGTTGCAGGGAGATCACTTCGAATCCTTCCTGTTCTACATAACCTCCCTGGCGTACGACGGTCGAGTTGAGTTTGGTATGCGACTCTACCATCCTCAATCGCTCCCGTTTCAAATGCGCTACTGTGAGGGTTATCGCAAAGGAGGCGATAACAATACAGCCTGCAGCAATTCGGTTT
>JBBRGW010000121.1:0-9670 GCA_038223525.1 Pirellulales bacterium | reverse complement strand
GATCGTGCCCCATACCGAGCATCACCTGCGTTTGATCGAGGTCGAAGTCCTGCATCAAGAAGCTGAGTGCGTTGGCATACGACCGGGCTGCGACCCCTTCTTGGATGAGCACGCGGTCAAAAAGATTGGGCCTATCGGGATAGGTAACATTGGTTTGAATGGTTGGCCCTATTCGGCGACCCTGTGGGTCCTGCGCGCTAAAGCCTGCGACGTTGGTCGGGTTATCGGTTTTGCGGACGAACCCGAGCGCATCGCCGTTGCCTGTCCAATTGCAACCCAATTGCCGAGAGAAATCGAGCGATTCGTTTTGCGATCGCAACAGAATTTCAGAACTACCAATGCTCCCTGCTCCCAGAATCACGACGCGAGCCGTTGTGCAGCCCTCTTCCTCTCGATGTCGACCGCTTTCGTCGCGATGAAAGTAGATGAAGTGGACTTTCCAGACGTCACCGCATTTCTCGATATTGCGGACTTCTGTTTGAGTGAACATCATCGTACCGTTGCGCCGGGCCATCGGTAGGTAATTCATAGCGAGCGTATTCTTGGCTCCCACGTTGCAGCCAGTTAAGCAATCACCGCAGTCGATGCAGTCTCGTTGCACTAAGCCTTGTCGGTTCAAGACCGGCAACGCATGACCTTGAAAGGAGCGAGTGATGGCGAGGGCTGCGGCCTCAAAGTGGCATCCATAGTCGCTTAGCTTCTCGGCTGCCAACCGCTGTGCCTTCATTTTGCAAGTCCAATCAATCGGCTCGCGGCTTACCCCCAGTTCGTACTCCGCTTGGTCATAATACGGGGATAGATAATCGATGTCATGAAGGGCCTTGGGCCATTGGGTCTGCAAGAACACTTCAGGGTCGGCCCGCAGCGCTACATTGGCGTTGATCAACGACGACCCTCCCAGCCCGCTTCCGCTCAACACCGAAATCTCATCGCATTGGATGACATTGAATAGTCCGGTCGGATTGTTCAAATCCCGTTTATGGCGGCCAAACAATTTCAGACGAGAATTGTCGGTCACATCGGTGAGAACATCCGGGAAGGTGCCTGGCACCCATTCTCGCCCGCGCTCGAGCATCGCAATTTTAGTCCCAGGGTGCATCTTTTCGCTGAGCCTGGCTGCGGTGATGGAAGCACCATAGCCAGATCCAACGATCAATACATCGAATTGCCATGGTTTGCCATTGGGCGGCATACCGAACAGGCAACGCGGATCCGATGCCATCGCCCCACCGAAACGCTGCATATTTTTGGCGTAATCGGCCTTGGCTGTATCTTTATAAACCGAGGGAGCCGAGGTGCGTCGGCCCAAGATATCCGGCATGGAGCCGAGCGATAGATCCGCCTTGACCTCGGGCATCGATCCGACCAAGCCAGCCGTCGCTGCCGCCGCTTGAATCAACAATTCGCGACGGCTAAGGTTTTGCTCGGGTTTTTTGCCCTCAGGCTTCTTCGATAGCATTCAAAAATCCAAACTGGTTTGTGTGCGGCTCCGTTCGGTTTATCGGACCGAACAACCGGCACCGTTTGCAAAACGAATCCAACCGTAGAAAGCCCCCCAGAATCGCCAGATTGCCAGCGTTAAAATGTTTCCCCCCAAGGCCCCCGTAGCCGCGCCCGCGGAAGTCAGGCCTGCGCCGCCGCCCAAACCAGGTGCCTGGCACCTGGTTTGGGCTGGCACCTGCTTTGGTGGACGCTAACAAGTGGTTGCGGACGACAGCGGCACTGTAGCTATATTGGCAAAATCTAGGGATTTAGCGGTCTTAAACGATCGCATCTCCAAGATTGCTCGAAAATGTTGGCCCTAAGTTGACAGTATCTAGTGGCAGACTAAGTCGCCTTGGATTAAATTAGCGACCGCTTGTGGTAGCATTCCGTAAACCCCCACTTTGATTGAGTTCGCTCAACCCCTCCTGCATTGAGATTGACTATGTCCTCGCATGAAAATTCCTCTGTCCCTAATGCTCAACGCCTTCTTTGGGCAGGGTTTATGGCAATCCTAGCGGCCGGTGTTGGCTTTTCCGTAAGAGGCGGGATTCTCGGCCAATGGGCCGATCAATACGGGTTCACGATGACGGAACTAGGCTTAATCACCGGGGGGGGACTGGTCGGTTTTGGTGTGATTATCTTGATTAGCTCCTTCATCGCAGATGCGGTAGGCTACGGACGATTAATGTGGATCGCTTTTGCGACTCACCTTGTCTCGGCAATCCTAACCCTAGCTGCCGGTTGGGCATTTGAGACGGGTGGCAAGACTGCTGCCTTTCAATGCTTGTATTGGGGAATGTTCCTATTCGCCGTGGGAAACGGCGTGTGTGAAGCTGTCGTGAATCCGTTAGTTGCTAGTTTGTTTCCACGAAACAAGGCTCATTACTTGAACATTTTGCATGCTGGATGGCCGGGGGGGCTGATTATTGGCGGCTTGCTTTCCTATTTCATGGCAGGTGGCGCCGGTGCAAAGCCAGTTGCATGGCAGATTCAAATGTCATTCTTCCTAGTTCCCGTTATCTTGTACGGCCTGATGATTTTTAGGCAGCGATTTCCTTCGTCTGAAGCAACCACGGCAGGTGTTTCGTCAGGGAAAATGTTCTCTTATTTGTTTCATCCTTTGATGATAGTTTTGTTGCTTATTCACGCACTGGTCGGATATGTGGAACTTGGAACCGACTCATGGATTAGCAAAATCACGGGTGCAATTATGGCTTCTCCACAATATGGATTGCTCCTGTTTGTCTACACATCAGGCTTGATGTTTGCCCTCAGATTCTTCGCTGGTCCGATTGTGGAACGCATTTCTCCATTAGGACTCTTGGCGGTAAGTGCACTGCTCGGATTCATTGGCCTTCAACTGCTAGGTTCCGCGACTTCGATCACAATGTGCGTGATTGCTGCAACCGTTTATGCATTTGGAAAGACTTTCTTGTGGCCGACGATGCTTGCTGTTGTCTCCGAACGTTTCCCACAGGGTGGAGCAATCACGATTGGTGCGATGGGTGGAATAGGTATGCTGTCCGCAGGCCTTTTGGGTGGCCCCGGCATTGGATTCAAACAAGACTACTATGCATCCAAGCAGTTGGCCGAATCGAGTCCTGCAGTTTACGAACGCTACAAAGCGGGTAACGAAAACAGCTTTTTGTGGTTCAAAACCGTAGGATTGGATGGCAGCAAGGTAGCGTGTCTCGATGATGGCGGCAAAGAACTCACCCGTGCTGGTGAGATTCTGCAGAAGGAAGGAAAGTCGGATGCCAATCAACAAAAACTTGCAGATTGGTGGGAAACGGCGAAAGCAACCGCGTCCGAAGATAAAAAGCCAGTTGATGAAGCAGGACTCAATGGCGGGCGTATGGCTCTCAAGTTGACCTCCTATATTCCAGCAGCCATGCTCGTGTTCTATTTGCTGCTTCTGGGTTACTTTGCCGTCTCGGGTGGATACAAGCAGATTCACATTGAATCGGGCTCGAAGTACTAAGCAGTTTGTTCATACTCTCAACGTTCGCGGGATAACGACTTAGAATGACTTTGTTTTCTTTAATAAAGCGTCAGGCAGTAAGCCTGACGCTTGTTTTTTGTTTAGGTCCTTTCCTTCTGCAGAGCGCGATAGTCGCGCAAGACAAAAGCGTGAAGTCTGGGAGCCAGACGGACGCGGATACTTCCATCCAACAGGCAATGGATGGTTTCATTGCGAAAAACGAAGTTGCCGGCGTTGTCACCATGGTGATCACTCCGATAAAAACACTTCATTTGCAAGCGAACGGTTTTGCCGATATCGCAAACCGAACACCGATGAAGACCGACTCAATTCATTGGATCGCTTCGATGTCCAAACCGGTCACTGCCGCTTGCATGATGATGCTCGTCGACGAAGGAAAAGTTTCTTTGTCAGACCCGATTGCAAAACACTTGCCGGAAATGGCTGCACTCAAAACATCGGCCGGACAATCGGTAACGATTACCATCGAGCAACTCCTCAATCACACCTCTGGAATGAGCGAACTGGGTGGTGGGCAAACTTATACTTCTCCAACACTTGCCGTCGCAGCCGAGAAGTACGCCAAACTTCCTGTCCAATTCGAGCCAGGTAGCAAGTGGCAATACAGCCAGACAAGCATCAACACCGCAGCTAGGATCGTCGAAGTCGTTTCGGGGGAATCGTTTGATGCGTTTGTGAACGAGCGAGTTTGCAAACCGTTAGGCATGAAAGATACCACGTTTTATTTGAGCGATGCTCAACTTCCTCGCTTAGCCAAAAGCTACGCGCGAGATGCAAGCGGCCAATTGACGGAGTCTCCCATCGGATTGTTGGCAGGCAAGAAGCCGACAGACCGCGACCGCATGCCCGCTGCCAATGGCGGGTTGTTTTCAACGATCACCGACTATGCGTTGTTCTGCCAAATGTTGCTCAATGATGGACAATCGGACGGCAAACAGATACTTTCGAAAGAATCGGTAACCCGACTTCGAACGCCGACCACCGGAGATTTAAAGACCGGGTTTACTACCGGAAACGCGTGGGGCGTCGGTTGCTGCGTAGTGCGTGAGCCGCAAGGAGTTTCCGAGGCCTTGTCGCCAGGATCCTATGGCCATGGCGGAGCCTATGGAACACAAGCATGGATCGATCCTGTACGCAAACGATGCTACGTGCTGATGGTTCAAAGGGCGAATTTCCCAAACTCGGACGATTCTGAATTAAGGAAAGAGTTTCAACGCTTGGCGGCCAAAGCTGCTTGGTGAGACGACGGCGAACGGCACGGCTAGGCTTTGATTTCATTCGCGAGTTGCAAAACATTGTCGCCTTTTGCTCCGCAAAAGCAGCGTCAGTCAGGCGCACTTTCGCAGATCGAAAGGCGACGATGATAAAATCATCCGGCAAATACGACCTACTCGGATTCCTCGGCTTCGCTCGCTTCTTTCTCGAGCTCTTTGTAGCTGCGCAAACAAATCTCTATCGCGCTGCGAAGTCGCTCTTGAGCTTGTGTTTGCTCACCGGACTTTTCGATCAGTGGCCGCAAACCATCGTAAAGCAGTTGGAATTGACTTCGAATAAGATCGGTCATGACGCGTGGTACGGAATGCTGCACAACCACGCGTGGATCGGGTTGCGGTTGGCTCGCCTGCGTGATTTGTTGGTTCGTTGCAGCAACGACTGCAGACTCAATTGCCGCAAGCCCATCGCGGAGACTCATGATCGAACCAAGTACTTGAGCCGTGGAGTCATTCCCCGACAATCCCTTTAGCTTGTTCCTTTGCGAGTACGTAGACTTGATCGAGTTCCAGCGATTAAGCTCGTCGGGCGTAAGTATCCCAAGCAACTCCTTGAACTTTAGCATGTTCGACTCCCCGTCGCGAGAAAGCGTCTGCGAGTCTTGCTGGTAGCTCGAAAGGACCAACGAATGCAACTCCGCTTCGTTCATCACCGGCACAACTTTCTCCGCGATCCGGTTCATGTTGCGGTAGCTGCCTTGCAACTTAAACGGTGGCTCTGTTCGATAATCGTCCGACTGCGACGCGCTCCGAATGTATTCGCGATTGACGCTCAATACGACATCCCGAACCGCGATGAGCTTCTGCAGGACCGACATCATTTCTTGGATGCTATCGATCGAGAGATTGCTCTCAAGCGATAGTCCCTCGCTTGTCCCGCGCGCCGCCGCTGAGATAACAGCTCGCTGATCGGAATTGGAACATCTCGAAAGCGGTTGCAACACCGAATTGTTCGTTAGGCAATTTTCTAAGTAGGACAACTCAAAGGCCTCGCGGCTATCGCCAATGATCTCACCGAGGTTGTAAACATCTGCGCGGTTGGCAAGCATGTCGGGAATCTGGAAACGTTCGCCGCTTTCGTTGTATGGGTTGCCAGCCATGACGACAGCAAACTTGCGGCCTCGCAAATCGTAGCTCTTGTATGCCCCATTCCAAACCCCCTCGATTTTGCGAGTCGCATCGCAGAGAGGTATGAATTTCTGAAGCAGTTCGACATTGCAATGCTGAATGTCGTCGAGATACAGCATCGTGTTGTCACCCATCTCGAGCGCGAGATTGATCCGATGCACTTCTTCTCGGGCCGCCGCATTGGGCGCTTCGTTGGGATCGAGCGACGTAACCGCGTGACCAATCGCGGGTCCATTGACCTTGACGAAGACCAACCCAAGTCGATTAGCAACATACTCCATCAAGGTAGTCTTGCCATAACCAGGGGGACTGATGAGCAACAGTAACCCCATTCGATCGGTCCGTTTGTTTTCACCCAGCGCGCCCAACTGTTTCGACATGTTATCGCCGATACGGGGCAAGTAGACTTGATCGATCAATTGGTTGCGAACAAAACTGGTCAGTACATTCGCCTTGAACTCATGGCAGCGCAATCGCTTTTCGGCTTGCGTGATAAAACCTCGCTTGGCAGTTTGCAATGCAAGCCACCTGGGCACATGCTGCTTGACATGAGCGCTGAGCCTCGCTCTTAACTCGTGATACTGAAATGGTATTTTCCCATCGGAGATTCGCGCATGATCCCCCGACAAACCTTGAATCGAACTAACAGGCTTTGTTTTGAATGTGTTGCGCAATTCATTCTTTCCATTCGGATCGAGGAGTAATTGCAACGCCACCTCCTCACGATAGTCGCTGCCGACATCCGCGAATTGTGTCTCTGATTTGGTTAGGAAATTGCGGATCAGACCATCGGCGATTCGTACCGCTAACTGCCAACGCGCAATGGGATCGGACGACTGCGTGGCGATGGAATCGGATAGCGATATCCAGTCCTCTTTTTGAATCGTCTCTCTCATGGACCGAATCATTTCGACTGCGGCAGGGTGCGAAACTCTTCCCTTCTCGGGTTGGTTGTCTTGAATCTCCAATAGCAAGTAGTGAGACGCCTCGTTTTTGGACATGCCACGCAACAACCCATTGTCATATTGTTTGAGCAACCCACGCAGCCTAGTCAATGCACTTAAGTTAGGCTGCGTATTGGAAAGGATGGAATCCGTTGCACCAAAAGCTGCGATCCATTCCGCGACTGGTATCCGGACTTCAGCGGGAATCAACCGTTCCCAGACATACCACGACAGACTCCTCAACTTCGGCGAGAAGGCGAGTAAACCAAGTTCCTTTTTGCATTCGAGCAACAGTGTTAGGATCGAAGAGGCGTCGGAATCATGCACCCCTCGTGCGTATCCTTCTTGGTATCTCGTCTGCATGACTTCGCGAACCCAGTCGATTCGTTCCGATATCGATAACGCCAGAAACGAACTGCTGTTCATTCCCATCGCAGCCTTATTGAGGATCATTTCCTCTGCAATGGTAAACGCCAAATACTCGCTTCGATAAACAGTTTTGGATTCGCTCGGAAGCGGCTGATCCCAAAGCTCTTTTGCGGACTCCAATTGCGGGTCACTTATAGGCTCGAAAAACTGAGTTCCAGTCAAATGCAAATTCATCATCCCGTCGCGGACGACGGTTGTCAGCTCGATCGCGTGGTGATTGACGCTGAAACGATGTTGCCCTAACTTAATAGCGCGATTGCCATCGCTTAGCAGTTCTTTGCGATCTCGCTGCTGACGCACGGCATCGTCGGCAATCGACTTCAACCGGGAGAGAACGTCGTCGCGGCGAACGGAGTCACCTAGTCCGAGCAACTGGTCGGCAATGCTTCGCACTTTTTCGACCATCAAGTCGGAGGCGAAGTACGAATTCATCGCTGCCAAATCTTCGATGCGGGCCGTTTTGGAAGCGATCCCTGCCAGGATTCGGTCCGCAGCCGATACCAGTCCGTTAGCGCGACGTGTTCGTACTTCGACCAGTTGTTGCCGCTTGTTCTCAAAAGTATCGCAAATTGATTGCCGCTTTTCCGTGAGCCTTAGCAGCAACGTTTCTGAGTCTGCATAGCGTCCCTCGAGCTCTTCGATTTGCATCAGCGCCCGCGTGAGTGCTGCGTCCACTTTGTCCGGAGAATCCGCAGTATCCAAAACGCCAGCAGTCGATTGGTCCAGCAACTTGCACTGCGATGCGAAATCGGCTTCCATTTCGCTGGTGGTCAAGTCACGTCGTCGCATTCGCAGAAGCGATCGGCTGCGGTTGAGCTTCGACAAGCAGTCTCCCACTGCGTCTATAATCGCCGTGCGTTGGACCAAGTCCTCGATCTTGAGCTGCGAGACCGTTTCGATGAGCAGTTCGAGCGAGCTGCCAATCGTTTCAAAGTGACTTTCCAGCTCCTTACCGGTGGCGGATGTGTTGATTGTGCCGATACTCGCCGAATGCGATTCAATCTGTAGTTCGAATGGTTCTAATGCCTTGGCGGATAACAGGAATTGGACACAACGAAGGCCCAGCCGATCGGACGCCTCGACCAACTGCGATTCGATGATTTCGACAGGCGGCAGGTCAATGTATCGCAGCTCGCGAAGCTGAACGGCAGCCCCGCGCTGTGTTCGAATCGCCGCGAGTTTTTCGACGAAAATCTCGATGCGTTCGAAGCGGGTTCTTTCGATCGACTTGAGCAACTCCTCGGTTTCGCTTTGCGTTTTCGAAAGTGCTATCGCCGTTTCGCTCCGCGCCCGCACGACCTTCTCAAACTCATCGACGGCCGCCGAGGCTGCGTCTCGAATCTTGATAATAGGCACCGACAGTTCAAACACTTCGGCGCGGTCCAACCAAAAGTAGCCGTCCAGGACGTCATTGGCTCGCTTGGCTAGATCGGCATATAGGTCCGCGTACGATTCATCCTTGTCGATCAGAGAAAGCAATTCTTGACACTCGGCCATCCCCCTCACGATGTCTTGATTACCGATTTTGAACAGCAGAGAATCCGATTGCACCTTGGGGCGGTAATCCGGACTGGTAAAGGGTGTTTGCCAAACCTGAAGCGCGTGATGCTTCTGCGGAGTATCGCTGGCTCGCATGCTGATCATGACGCCGTCATGCAGGAACGCTTGTCCGTGACAGACCAATGGTGTTTCAACTTCCTGACTGATCAGGTTATAGCGAAGCTGCAGAAACGTTCCCGAATTGGTGTGGTAAAAAAGATACAGGAAATCTTCCCCGTTGGGAGACTTTAGGAGTCTATCAAAGGTTAAATCAGTAAGGCCATGATCGAATAGTTTTGTCGCACCGGTTTGTAGCACGAAGCCGTTCGGGAAAATAATTCCATGGTCGTTCGGCAAAAGGCTGCAGGCTGTTCCGATCGAGTCGAGCCGTTTGACCTCCGTACGTTTGGTGCTGAAGACGAGATAACGGAAGTCTCGCTCTTGATAAGGTTTGATCTTAAACAGAATGAGATGCCCGAGGATGGCGTAGTAGGTTTCCGCATCGTCGAGCGTTTGGTCAGGGCTATCGACGGGCTCTCGATAGATTCCCATCCCATCTTCGGTATTGTCCTCAACCTTGATCGTCAGGTCACCACGAATGCACTCAACGAAGACTTTTTCCTCAATGGATATGTGAGGGTGAATACCCTGACGATGGCTTTCGCGAGTTGCTCGTTTCCACTGGAAGGCATGCTGCGCAGGGGGCTTTACTTCGGCTTCGCTGCGATTGTCGACATAGACAAGTGATTGCCCCTCGACCGACCATTTAAAGGCTTTGAAACTCGACGCTGTTCGACCGGTCTGAAAGACCATATAAAGAAATGGGCCGTTCCGAAAGAACCGGAGAAATGTCGCGTTGCGGTAGTATCGAT
>JBBRGW010000120.1:0-9719 GCA_038223525.1 Pirellulales bacterium | reverse complement strand
ACTCGCAATTTGAACGATGCGGGCTGGTGTCAATCGAAGCCGATCGACTTCTGCAGGGGTTAAACCGTATTGGTCAGCGGCCCCCAAATCCAACTGATTTGCTGCAACAATTTGCGTAATCCGGGATTCGATCCGGTTGGCGGATTCAACCAGCCATTGATTTTTGATCGCGCCCGACAGGCCTGATAGCAATCGCGAAGCGTTCCTCGCGCGGCTCGCAACCTCAGCGCAATAGCCAGCCAAGTTAATTTCGGTTGCAGAGGTCATGCGGTCAGAATCACAAAAAAGAGGAGTGTTCCCTGGTGGAGAACAGCGCTACACGCTGCCTTACGCTCATTAAATAGAGGCTGCGAGAGCAGTGTCACACTCCGAGTATCGAAGAAGTTGCCAAACAGGTCAATGGAGATCCCGGAAGATCGTAAATTGTCAGAGAGATCACTTGATGATAAGATCTAAGTCCGTCGTGTTACTACTGATCTTTTGCTCGCAAACCCGCGAAAATCGATGACTAAGCATATTTTTGTAACTGGCGGTGTTGTCAGCTCCATTGGAAAGGGCCTAACCAGCGCCTCGATTGGGATGCTATTGGAAGCTCGCGGACTGCGTGTCCGCATGCAAAAACTGGATCCGTACATCAACGTCGATCCAGGAACCATGAGCCCTTACCAACATGGTGAAGTCTACGTGCTCGATGACGGCAGCGAGACCGATTTGGATCTTGGTCACTACGAGCGATTCACCAGCGGTCCTTTGACTCGGGACTCGAATTACACAACCGGCCAGATCTACCTGAGGGTCATCGAAAAAGAACGCCGCGGTCAGTTTCTCGGGAAAACAGTCCAGGTCATTCCGCACATCACCAACGAGATCAAAGAGTCGATCCTTCGCCTGGCGGACAGCAACACCGATATCGTGATCACCGAAATCGGTGGCACCGTGGGTGATATTGAAAGCTTGCCTTTCCTCGAGGCGATTCGGCAGTTTCCGCAAGACGTAGGTCGCGAAAACTGCTTGTTCATTCACTTGACCCTCGTTCCCTACCTGAAAGCAGCCGCGGAGATAAAGACTAAGCCGACGCAGCATTCGGTTGGGCTGCTGAGGCAGATTGGTATCCAGCCCGACATGTTGATTTGCCGTTGCGAACAGAGCATCTCTCGCGAAGAGCGTGAAAAAATCGCACTGTTCTGCAATGTATCTTTGGAAGCGGTCATCGAAGAATTGGACAAAGACTTTTCGATCTACGAAGTTCCGCTCTCACTGCGAGACCACAAGCTCGACGAGTTTGTGATGAAGAGGTTTCATCTGACTGGCCAACCGCTTCGTCTAGACGCCTGGGACAACATGATGTACGCGCTTCGCAATCCGAAGCACGAAATCAGCATTGCGGTTGTAGGCAAGTATGCAGAACATCGCGACGCGTACAAATCGATCTACGAATCTCTCGATCACGCGGGCATTCAACACCGAGCGCAAATACGAATCGTCCCGATTCAGAGCAGTGAAATCGAGGAAGAAGGCCCGGAACGATTGCTTGCCGGTTACGACGGTATTCTGATCCCGGGTGGTTTCGGAGAACGAGGGGTCGAAGGCAAAGTCCAGTCCATTCGCTATGCCCGTGAGAGAGACATCCCGTTTTTTGGAATCTGTTTGGGTATGCAATGCGCCGCGATGGAGTTCGGTCGCAACGTTCTCGGTCTGGATCGAGCTAACTCAACCGAATTTGACAAGGACACACCAAATCCGGTGATCTGTTTGCTGGACGAACAACGCAACGTCACCAACATGGGCGGTACCATGCGATTGGGCGCTCAGCCTTGCGCGCTCACCAAAGATTCTGCTGCCCAGTTGGCTTACCAAACCGATCTCGTTTCGGAACGCCATCGGCATCGCTATGAATTCAACAACGTCTTCCGCAGCCGTTTTGAGGCGCATGGAATGCGATTCTCGGGTCAAAGCCCAGACGGTGCGTTGGTCGAGATTCTAGAACTCCCATCCCATCCATTCTTTTTAGCGGTCCAGTTTCACCCCGAGTTCAAAAGCAAACCGACCAAATCGCATCCTCTGTTCGCCGCCTTTGTAGGTGCTGCTGTCCAGCGACGAACTGGTCGCAAGCAAAGAGTCGTGGTCGCGGGGACCGCCGAGCCAACGGATCATAGCTCCATCGCCTAACACCTGATGCAAAGTAAAAAGATCTAAAGGACGGGCCCCATGTCCCGTCCAATTTACAACGAAAGGTTCCAATGAATCGTCGCATCTCTCCGCTACGCGTTTTTCTAGACGTCAGCCTGTTGTCTTGGTTGACATTCGCTAACGCAGTGCTGCGGGCCGACGAGAACGCATCCGCCGATAACGCCAAGGTGCAGGACGGATTCAAGATCTCAGAGATCGATTGGCCGTGGTGGCGAGGACCTAGTCGCAATGGCACCGCGTCTTCAAAACAGTCACCACCCATTTATTGGAACGACAATAAGAGCCTTGTTTGGAAAGCTCCATTGCCGGGCCGCGGTCATGGCTCACCAACGATCGTTGGAAACAGAATCTTTGTGCAGACAGCTGACGAATCCAACGGTGCCCAATGGGTTATCTGCCTCGAGCGTTCCTCCGGCAAGCAGCTTTGGAAGCATACCGTGCACTCAAGTGGCGGGATGCGAAAGAACAACAAGTCGACAGCGGCTTCGAGCACCCCTGCTTGCGATGGAGAACGCATCTACGTCAACTTCCCCAACAACGGGGCCCTGATGACGACCGCGATCAGCCTGGATGGCCAGCAAGTTTGGCAGCAAAAGATTTGCGACTATCTTGAGCATCAAGGATTCGGATCTTCACCGGCCCTCTATCGATCGCTAGTCATCGTTTCTTGCGATAGCAAAGCCGGTGGAGCGATCGCTGCCCTCAACCGAGCGACGGGCCAAATCGTTTGGAATCGCGAAAGACCCAAATCCCCAAATTACCCATCCCCCATTTTGCTGCGGATCGGCGACAAAGATCAACTGATCATGACCGGATGCGATTTGGTGTCGAGCTTTGATCCACTTACTGGCAATACGAATTGGGAAGTACCCGGCGCGACGACGGAGTGTGTCACATCGACCGTCACAGATGGAAAGCGAGTATTCTCGAGTGGCGGATATCCAAAGAATCATATGTCGGCCGTACTTGCGGACGGATCGGGCAAACTGGAGTGGGAAAATGAAAGCCGACTTTACGTTCCCTCGCTTCTGGTCCACCAAGGAAACCTGTATGGCGTATTGGATTCGGGAATCGCCGTCTGTTGGTCGGCCGAAACAGGCAAAGAGCTTTGGAAATCGCGATTGGGCGGAACGTTTTCCTCGTCGCCCGTATTGGTGGGGGACAAGATCTTTGCGACCAATGAAGCGGGAGATACGTTTGTCTATCGAGCGGACCCAACCGAATATTCCGAAATAGGCAAGAACCATTTGGGGGACCAAGTCCTTTCGACAATGGTGATTTGCGATAGCCGAATTTACTACCGTGCGGCGAAACTCGATGGAGCGAACCGAGCCGAGTTCCTTTATTGCATCGGTCAGCCCGAAGCCCCAAACAAGAACTGAGTCAGTCATGGCACAAGCCATTGTAGATCCGGAACAGCTGCGTAATTTTGCGATGCAACTAAAACGATTCTCCGGTTTGCTCTCGGACGCGTCTGGCAAGCTTTCGCAACAAATGCAACAGCTCGCAACGTCATGGCGAGACCAGGAGCACGTCAAATTTGCAGCTGATTTTGAGCTGGAAATGAAGCAACTCGGGCGATTGATCGAGACCAGTGAAAGGCACGTGCCCTACCTGATGCGCAAAGCAGAACTTATCGAGGAGTACCAGCGCGGAAATGGCTGAAGCGAATGTCAAAAGCTTGACCGCGATCGAAACCTTTGCCGACTCGGTCGCCAAACTGCGGCACGACACGAGCAAACAAATCGACGAGATTCGCCAACAGCTGCAACGTGTCTCGTCGTGGCTTGAGAAGGAACTACCTGATTATTGGTCCAATGAGAAAAGGATCGCCGAGCGGAGATGGACCGAGGCCCGCGAGGAGTTGCTGCGATGTACTGCAAAGGCGAGAGCCGAGGATGAGACCTCCTGCTCTGTCCAACGAAAAATGCTTCGCAAAGCAACCGAGCGCCTAACCCTTTGCGAAGATCGCATGCGATTGATCCCAACCTGCCTTATGCAATGGAATCAGTTTCTACAAGAGATCTCCACCGACGTCAGGCAAGTGGACGACCTAGCCGAATCCACGTTGCTCAACGCTTGGACACGATTGCAGTCCACCATCGAGACACTCAAGAAGTACGCGAATCCCGAGTAGGGTGCACCCCTGCCCGCCAAGTGCGACTAATGATTAACCCGCGCAGCGGCTGGCACGCCAAATCGGCCAATTCCCTGAAGTCCGCGCCCAAGGCTTTCGGGCGATTTATGGCCTCGGGCGGTAAACCCAACCCCGCTCACTTCCAAAACGGCTTGTCGCGTTTGGGCTTCAGTAGACTACCTGACGCTTCCTCGACTGGAAACATGCCGCCGACTTCGTTCGCAGATTGGAACGCCACCTTGTTTGTTTGCGATGGATCCACCTTGAGCCGTTTCGATAGATGGGTTGGGTGGATTGCTACTCCACCGCTAATCATAACTGAAGTTGTTCCGTTGGGATTTCGGTTTGTTGCGGCAATGGACTCCACCTCGGTTGGAGCGACCGGCAATCGGGGCTGAACCTCAGGGTCATTGATTGCCACAAAGGGTTTTCCGTTTCCGATTTCGATCTCATGCCGAACAATCTCCAATGCAATCGCCAAGTCGAAAATGTGTCGCAATCGACCGTAAACGGGATACTCGCGTTGCAGTCTTTCGAAGTGAAGGGTGAATTTTTTTGCGAATGCGTCCGCGGCCAGGTCAGGTGAACTCGCAGCGATCCGTTCTCCCGTTGCATTCATCATTTGCCCTTCGCTGAGCACTTGAACATTAGAGGATGAAAAGTGATAGATTTTGCGATCAGGGTCCATGGGGATTTTGTAATCGGACAATGAAAACCACCATCGCACCATGCTTGAATCGGTAGTATTATTTAGGCTCGTAAAAAACGCCTTCTCTTGCCAATAGGTTTGCAGCGGGGATGGACAAGATTCGAGTCCCAACCCCAATCGCTTCATATGAGCATCAGCGACCAGCAGCGCGTAACCCGTTGGAGAGTCCTGTTGTAAGCCGACGACTTTGGCATGTTGCCGTCCAAGAGTCTTTCGCCATTGCTCGGCCCATTTCTCAGGCTGGCGTTGCATCGCACGAGCGGAGGCGGAACTACGAGCCAGTTCGTGTGCAGAGGTAAGACGCTGCGGGTCCGGGTCGATGGAGCAACCGAACTCCCCTTTTTGGAGCAAGACATGGGGTCCAATAGCGAGCAGATCTTCGAGGAGCACGGGGGGCAGTCCCGTCGCGGCGTTCAACAGTTCACGCGATGCATTTGTAACCAGATTGCCGGCAGGTCCTCCCAGAAACCATTCGCGTGAATCCTTGTCGTAAGCCAGGTAGTCGATGCGATAGAGTCCGCCGAGAAGCTCCATCGAAACGGTCGCACGCGATGTCTTGGTCCCGTTCATGCGCTCTGCGACTTGCTGGTCCAACTGATGCAATGAAACCCAACGCAAGGACGTTTCTTGTTGCCATTCCCCTAGTTGATCGAGCGCGATTTTGACTGGCTTGACGCTTGGATCTCGCAGCAACTTGAATGAGGCAAGCGTCGCATTGTTTGGATCGAACCGTTCCATCAAGCCTCGAGGATCGATACGTACACCCTGTCGGTATGGAGACAAAGAAGCCGAGCCGCCGTTGGTCACCCAATCTGCGTCGATCACGCTTTCAATCAAACCTATGAGAGCGGTATAGTCGGCAATAGAGCCTCCTCCGTTTGGATGGGTGACACCACCACGCTGATGCAATTCGCTGAGCCATTCTAAACGTTGCTCGCTTGGCAACGCTCGAAGCTCAGATATGGCCGAACTGGTCTTACCTGCCGATATCGCGTCCTTGACCCGTTGAATACTCCCCGGATCAGCCAATTTAGGGTCGCCGGCGAAGCCGTTCCTCAAATTGCAAAATTGCAAGGCAACTATCAGTAGTGCTGCGAAAAGCAAACGCATGATTGATCCTCCGTGGATGAATCGAAACCATTTAGGCGAGTTGGCAGGCTGTGTTATACCAGTCGTAGTTTGGGACCATTGTCCCGAACGAATCAACGGACGGGACATTGGTCCCATCCCACGGTACTTTTCATTCTGCCGATCGCCTTAGAAAACAACGGACCGCCAATTGAGCTGCCCTTTAGTGTATCGAATTCCTAAGCTCAGACGCTGGCAAGGCGATGAGATTTCCTGAGATAGGGTGTTGTATGGGGCCACTGTCCCATCGTTTGATAAGTTCGGGACCGAGGCTCCGCGCTACATTTTAAGGACGCCTACCGTCCGCGATGCGAGACGGCTGAGGTTCGGGCGGAATTGGCTTCGCGTAGGTAGCGATTGCTTGCGACACCGCTGCAGGTGACATGACCGCGACCAAGTCCTTGTGTTTAGGATTGTCTCCAATGATCAAACCATCCGGACGCAACTCAAACCGAATTCCTAAATGTCGAGCTTCCGCTTTAGGGCCCAAATCGCTCCACGCAATATTCCTTCTCTCAGAGAATAATTTTACGGACTCGGGCGCTCGATCCAACCAGCCCGTTTCTAATGAACAATTGCGGCTATGCAGGGATCCGCGGAGCTCTCGCAAATCACCGCCAATGATCGATGCCGAGTCGATTGTCAGATCTCCAAAACCGTTTAATGGGTTTTGCAACGAAATGGAAGCTCGGCCCAGGTCGACGTTGAAAACGTTTCCGTCGATGCGAGTTCCCCAGTTCTCCTTCGTTTGCGACCAATCTATTTTGCCTCGGAATTGCGCTAAATTGCCGAGATGCCGAACCGAGGGGAATCTTTCGCTCACGAAGTGGCACGGAATCTGTAGCCCGTGGGTATCGATTTGCCAACGTGTCGATTCGTCGGAATGATTGCGATCGATACGAAAGGTTGCAGACGTCGTATCTCGTTGGCCCTCGATGGAAAACGTAACTATCAATAAAGAGGCTGTGTCGCTCGGTTTTAATCCTACTTCAACGTTCTGAAGTTTTAGATCGTCCACTCCATCTTCGACCCCATCTTCAATGGTGAGCTCTGGCAGAGATAATTTCAGCAAGCTCGCTATCTTCTGCGGGCGACGGATAAACCCATTATCCACAAAGGTCATCGCGTTTTGAAGTTCGGCGTTGTTGAGTCTCGGATCCGACAATCGTACAGACCAACCACTGCGATCGATATCCACATTGGCTTGTGCCACCTTCAGAATATCTCGTCCTGTTTCGGGGTTTGAGCAAATCAAACCAACCGTTCGAAATTGGAACGGGCTAGGAAACTCAATAGACTCAAACGAAACGGCTACGCCTAGATTTTCGGAAAGTCGACCCTGCCATTTCTTCTTTACTTCACTCATGTACCAAGGTGTTCGCTTAAGAATGCTAAAGCTAGCAACAGCGAGCACAGGGATCAAAGCCAGCCAAAGAAACACCATCCGGCACAGCGCACGCTGTGTCGACTCATGGAATCGAAGTTGATTTTTCCTGGAATTGGAAGGCATCGGCGAGAGATAGCGGACATCATCGAAAGTGCAAACGAAAATCCAATACTTCTATTAGCAAAACCGACGACCGAGAGCAAGTTTGAAAACAGCGGCCAGCTAAGATCTACGACACCGCCATGCTCCCATCGGGAGTGAGCTGCTCCTGCCGAAGTCGGCTTGGTTCTTCAGGAGCGTCGCCATCCCGGTACAAAACCTAGCTGCCGCGCGTTTTAAAAAATGAATTTTCTTTTGGGAATTTCCTTGACCCCCTAATTTGAAACTGCTAATTTCACGTTCCTTTGAACAAACCTCTCCCCACCCTCTCTGGTTCTAGCGATTGCTCTCTTTATGTCGCACTCCATGCGATGTGAATCAATCTAAGTCTTCGCATGCATTTTCTAAAATGAACTTACACAAGGAATAAGACCTGATGCCAAATGGTTACCGTGCGTCGTTTCGAGAATTCTTTCTTGTTTCCATTTTGATGCCCCTCTTATTTGGGTGTGGAAACTCGGACGGCCGGATGGCAATTGATGGGACGGTGTCTCTCAAAGGCAAACCGATCAAGGAAGGGGTCATCGAGTTCGTATCGGAGGCCGGGAAGTCGGGGGCAATCATTACCGATGGCAAGTATTCGATGCCCGCCGATCAGGGGCTAACACCAGGAACTTACAAAGTGCTTATTACGGCAGGGGATGGTCGCACGTCGATCGATTCTGCCGATGGAATGCCTGGTCCTACCGGTGGTAACATCGTATCCAAAGATACGATTCCAGCAGAATACAATACCAAATCGAAACAAGAGGTCACTGTAAAGGCCACCGGGCCGAACAAGTTTGATTTCCCCATTCCATAGAATTTGTCTGCCTGATGTTAATCCTCCCTTAGCAGGCCATTTGTTCACCTTCAATTTGTGGTGTTTTACGGTTCGTCTTCATTGGGAGTTATTTCTATGTTGTTTTTGCGATCAAAACGCAAAGCGTTCACGTTAGTTGAACTGCTAGTAGTTATTGCGATCATCGGAATTCTGGTCGGGCTTCTCTTGCCCGCAGTACAAGCGGCCCGCGAAGCAGCGCGACGCATGCAATGCCAAAACAATCTCAAGCAACTCGGTTTGGCGATGCACAATTACGAAAGTGCCTTTAAAAGATTCCCAGGTGGAGTTGGACCCTATGGTTGCTGTTGGGGAACTTGGCAAGTAGCGGTACTACCATTCATGGAGCAAACCGCCATGTTCTCGTTGTATCAAAACCAGGGTGGGGCGGATTGGGGACCGAGATACGGGGCAGCTATCAATAGACCGGTTACAAGCTCTAGAATTCCTACCTTGACTTGTCCAAGCGATACACCCAATGCCCCGATTGGAGCGAGTGCGACCGCGCTCCCGATTACAAGCCATAACTATGGCGTGAACTACGGCAATACGAGCTTCTTTCAAACAACGCTCAATGGCATTCTGTTCGGTGGCGCTCCATTTCGGATTTATACAGGGTCCACCAACGATGATGGACCGGTCAATCTAGCTCAAGCCCAATCTTGGACTCGTATCTACGGAGCGCCAGTCAAGCTTGGCGAAATTAGCGACGGTACCTCAGGGACGTTGTTGGCAGGTGAAGTATTGCAGGGGAGAGGTACCGACCTTCGCGGCTTTAGCTGGTGGGGCAACGCATCTGGATTCGTAACCTATCTGCCTCCCAACAGCACTTTGCCTGATGTGATTACAGGCGGGAACTGCACTTCGACGCTGGTGGGGCCACGAATGCCTTGCGTCACAACCAGCACGGCCACAAGACCACGCATGATGGGGTCACGCAGTCTACATACAGCCGGCGTAGTTGTAGCATACTGCGATGGGCACGTTAGTTTTGTTTCGGACAGTGTCGATTTCGTTGCATGGAATGCAACAGGCACTGCGGCGAACGGCGAAACATCCTTTATTGAGCAGTAGCCACTCGCAATGTTGACCTGAGTAGGTCACTCTTGCCGAGAGTGACCTTTGTATTGTTGGCACGTTTCCCAATTTCCTGAGGCGTATAACCGCGTCAGTTTAAAGCTGCGGGGTC
>JBBRGW010000119.1:0-9737 GCA_038223525.1 Pirellulales bacterium | reverse complement strand
CAAGAAACCAACTGAGAACGCGTCTCGAACGACACGATAACTCATTTGAATAGAACGACTTATGAAATTCGACAGTGCCATTCGTGCCAGGCACCTGCCATAGTCGACTGTGTCAGCTTGGACATGCGATCAAGCCGTTCGTCTAGGGCCGGCCGTAAAGCGAAAACAAGATCAATCGTGGGTTACGGCCATAAGCCGAACCAGTTCATACCGGTCTCTCTAGCTTCATTTGGCGCGGTTTTGACAAAGGAGTGTGTTCTCGATTATCAATCGATTCAATATTATCTTTCGCATTGTTGGGGACGCTCTGGCGAGATAAAACGTCCTTGAGGTCCTGCATTTTCATTTGAAGCGTGAATTCTTCTGAACGATTGCTAGGTTTCTGGGACTGCAGTCGGGAAAGTTCTTGGAATGTTTGATCGATTTCTTCGATGTCCGTTGGCGTCGATGCGCGCGGGGCGTTGTTTGCCTGTTCTGGATTAACGCGGCTCGGTTTCGCAATCGACTGATAGTTGGCGTGCAATCGGCTTTCTTCCTGCAAAGCGCTCGCGACGCCCCTCAATTCAGTTTGTGGACGCACTGTTTTCGCGGTTGCCCCGGATTCCGAAGTTGTTTTTGGCACAATCGACGAATCATTGCTTGCGATCAAATCGGCATCGCGTCTGCCGAGAACTCGGTCTTGGTTTCTGCGTCCAAAGGAAGGTCCCGAATCAATCGGAGTGATCACAAAGACGATCCCTAACCCGAAGATCAGTCCAGCGATGGTGCATAGTCCCGTGATGGTTGTCTTGCCCGGTCCAATTGGGCGGTCGCTAACCATCGGCGCGTCGAGTCTTGTCAGCAGACTTGTTGAAACCGATGAGTCTCTTGCTGCTTGCACTTCAGCCAACTCTCGCTCAGCAGCTTCTAGGATAGCGACCTTAGATTTCACTTCTGAGAGTAGATTTGCATAAGGAGCGCGACTATCGGCCAATTTTGCTAGTCGGTCTTGCAATGTATTCTTCTGGAGTTCGAGTCGTTTGATCCGACCCTCCACCAGTGCAATGTCTGACTCTACGCCACCGATCGAAGCCTTTAGTTCCTCAAGGAAACGGGTAACGATTGAATTTTGCGAGGACTGGGATGCGATGACCGAGGGATGTGATTCGGTGAACTTACCAGTAAGTTGGGAGCCGGCCAACTGAGCGTCAACCAGACCTTCTCGAAGTCTTTTAAGACCTGGCTGAGAAGTCAAAACGGTCCCTGGTGCAACAATAAAGCTCGTTGGATCCATTGTGGCGCGAATGAGCATTTCGCGGTCGGCAAGCAGCGACTGAAGATTGATTTCCGCTTGACGCAACTCGTTCTTGGATTGATCGAATTCGGCCCGGGCAGTCGCTCCACCCGCGATAGAGTCGGTCATGCCCCGCAAATCGGATAGGTCGGAGCCGGCAGCGCTCTCGATATCATGAAGCTTTGCGGTGGAGTTGGTCAACTCGATTTTTGCGGAATCGCGAGCAAGGGTTAATTCGGAAAGCACCCCGTCCGCCCGCGCCCTTCGAATTTGTTGCAGTCGACTTTCCAGTGCTTCGGTGAGGGCGGCGCTAATGCGCATCGCTTCGTCTTGCGAATGGGCTTTTACATCCAAGTAGATAACTTCGGTAACCCCAAACTCGGTCCCTTTTGGTGCATGCACAGAGATTGTCTTCGCAAATTCCTCGACCATCTCCTTCGTGACCGGCTCGCTGGACGACGCTTCACTCCACGTTGGCCAAAAAGAGCTCTCAGCGGGCGGATGAACAACGGTCAGCGCGTCGTGAACCACTTGTTGGCTTTTCGCCATTTCTAAAATGGTTTCTTGCGCGGCTTTCATTTCTGCTTGGCTCTGAAAACGCCCCAGACGCATAACCGCTCCGGTCGCCTCATCCCGAACCAACAACGCTTGCGATGCAAGGTAGGTGTTTTGCTTTAGAACAACGACATATGCCACCCCAAGGCCACCAAAGAGTATCGTCGTAAAAATCCAAAGCGGTGCCCAAACCAAAACTGCACGCAGAATGCTTCGAACAACAGGGCTGGCAATCAATGCGTTCATGTGGAGATGCGGACGAGTCGTCGGACTTGGGTTAAAAACTACCGTCAATGCTGGAAAGATACTTGATAGCTAACCACTTAGCTTGCGGTTCGCCAGTTGAAGCACAAAATCTGTGCTTGCCGTTACCCAATCTCGTAATCCTGACGTTTATCCGATTGATCAGAAATTCTTTAAAGAACCGAAGTCTTGTGTGCCGTGCTCCGGCGTACTACCCAATGACCATTTGCTGTTTTCTTGCCGGACCTTCCAAGATATCAGAACTTGGACTAAAAAAGAGTTTCTATCAAATTCAGCTGCCTTAGTTTTAAGGCAATCGGCAGGCTCCGAGTGACCTGTTGTGCTTTATTTAGGGCGCCGGTCATGAATGATCCACGGACGAGATGA
Source organism: Pirellulales bacterium (assembly GCA_038223525.1). Lineage (GTDB taxonomy): Bacteria > Planctomycetota > Planctomycetia > Pirellulales > Pirellulaceae > JBKCUI01. The sequence goes on along the minus strand of JBBRGW010000119.1, from coordinate 7,279 downwards.
CACTCCTATCCTACCCTAGTACCCTAACTAATAATTCCCTGTTCTTCGCGAACGCATCCATGAGGTTTCCGTGACTCCTGACTTCGGCAAACGACGTGAACAGCTCTTTCGATCTCTCAGGGAACGCAAGCTGCCGAATCTGTTGGTAACTTGTCCACATAACGTCACCTATCTGACGGGATTTACCGGCGAAGACGGATATCTATTTGCCAATCAAGGCAAGATTACGATTCTGAGCGATGCTCGGTACGAAGAACAATTGCAACAGGAATGTCCGGACGACGCAGTCTTTATTCGCGGCGCAACCATTTCGATGATCGACGCTACTGCTGGGTGGTTGGCATCGCACAAACTGCGTGAGGTCTGCGTCGAATCCCAGACGATCACATTGTCGCAGTGGGAAAAATTGACTGCTCAAGTTCACGGGATTCAGTTCGGTTCCTGCAGTGGTGTTATCGAATTGATGAGGGAACGCAAGGATGCCTCGGAGATCGCAGCGATCGAACGTGCAATCTCGATTGCTCAACGAGCCTTCGTATCCGTACAAGCGATGTTGACGGGTGATTCTACTGAAAAGTCCGTCGCCGATCAGCTTGAATTTTCTATTCGAAAATTGGGAGGAACAGGCAGCGCTTTCAAATCGATCGTTGGCGTCGGCCCACGAGCTGCTCTGCCACACGGTCGACCTTCGAACAAACGAATTGATGAAGCTCCTTTCCTCTTGATCGATTGGGGCGCCAAAGAGGATCTCTACCTGAGCGACATAACCCGTACAATCGTCACCGGAAAGGCCAACACCAAGTTTCAAAGGATCTATCAGACGGTTTTGTCTGCCCAGGAAGCTGCGATCCGGGCCATTCGCCCAGGAATCATGATGTGTGAGGTTGATGCCATTGCCCGCGGAGTGATCGAACAAGCTGGATTTGGTAAACGTTTCACCCATTCGCTGGGCCATTCGTTTGGGCTCCAAATCCATGAGTCGGTACGTTTGGCCAAGGGGCAAGAAAGGGTATTGGAAGCGGATATGGTTGTGACTGTCGAGCCAGGAATTTATATTCCTGGTGTTGCAGGGGTAAGGATCGAAGACGATATTTTAGTCACGAAGTCCGGAAATCGTGTATTAACTTCATTGCCTAAACAATGGGATGAAATCCAACCTGTCGTTCTGCCCCGTTAATCAGTCGTGAAGGTGAGTCATGGTTATCGTTCGCGAAGTTACATTGGACGACCTAGATGCTCTTTGGGAGCTGATTGGACAAGCTAATACCGGAATGACTTCACTGAAGATCGACAAGGAGCAATTGTCGGATCGAATTGAGCGTTCGCAATTTGCATTTCGGCGATTGTCCGAACGCGCTGAGGGCGCACCTTATGTCTTTGTTATGCAGGACCTTTCGACGGGCCGTTTGGTTGGCACAAGCTGCGTTTTTTCCAAGACAGGTGGTTTTGAACCCTTCTACGCCTATCGCATGGTTACTGAGAGCAATCACTCTGTGTTGCTCAATCAAACACATGAGATCCGGTCGTTGCATTTAGTAAAGACGCACAACGGGCCGACCGAGATTGGTAGTTTGTTTCTACTGCCGGAATATCGAGGGCAAGGTTGTGGCAAGCTGTTGAGCATGTCTAGGTTCGCCTATATTGCTGCCCATCCGAAACGTTTTGCATCGCAAACGATCGCTGAAATGCGAGGCTATCTAAAGCACGATGGTGCCAGTCCGTTTTGGGAAGCGATTGGAGCGCACTTCTTTCGAATTGACTTCCCTCGGGCGGACTCATTATCAATGATAGACAAGCAGTTTATCGAGGATTTGATGCCGCGATATCCAATCTATTTAGACTTGCTACCCAAAGAAGCGGTGGCAGCTATCGGAAGAGTTCATGACCAGACAAAACCGGCGCTTGCAATGCTCGAGTCTCAAGGCTTCCACCGAACGGATCAAATCGACATCTTCGATGGCGGCCCAGTCGTTCAGTGCGCGACCCAATCGATTTTGGCGGTTCTAGCAACATCGGAGTATCTGATTTCAGATGGGGAAACTGGCCAGAGCACTTCAGAACCAAGCGCAGCTCAGAGTTTTGAAAAGGCGATCGTTTCGACAATAAGAAAACCGTTTATTGCATTGCAGTGCGCCGCTCGTATCGAAGGAAAGCTGGTGTCGATCGATAGCGATGCTCGAACCGCTCTGAACTGTTATGCGGGCGATTCTGTCTTGGTGATGAAGCAGCAATAGATTTTGAGAATTGGAAATGCTGCAACTTTCGTTTACGCTTATTTTGCTCTGAAGGGGACCCCCAGCGGCCTCGTGTTGCTCTCCGCGGCTATTTTAGCGCGGTGACACCAACCAAGCGGTAGCGAGTGCTAGAAAAGTGCAACCAAAGCAGATTAGCTCCCAAAGACTGCTGATCGTCTCAATTGGAAAAAAGGCTTGGGGCATTAGAATCGTACCTCGATAAGTTGGCGTTTACACGTGTTCCACGGATGGAGCTCTTAGAAACCTTACGCCACCCTCGAAGACAGTCAAACTGGATAGTCAAAATGTTTAGCAAAATCCAAAAAGAAATTTGGATTCTCCAGATTCCTTGTGGTTTTGGATACGGACGAGTAGCGATTATGCACAAATGTGCGACCTGGGGCGTTCCTCGCCAAAATTCGGCTCCATGGTTAGGATAGGGAACGGATACGATACCTTTGGAATTCTTGGGATAGAGCAAATAGGAAATGAATCGATACGACTATGACGTGATCGTCGTCGGTGCTGGTCACGCGGGAACCGAAGCTGCTGCCGCCGCTGCAAGGCTCGGGGCTCAGGTTGCATTGCTGACCGGAAATCTAGACACCGTCGGCCAAATGAGTTGCAACCCGGCGATCGGTGGGGTAGCCAAGGGCCAAATCGTACGCGAAATCGACGCCCTCGGCGGCTTGATGGGTGAGACCATCGATCGAACTGGCATTCAATTCCGAATGCTAAACAGCCGCAAAGGGGCTGCTATGCATTCGCCTCGCGCTCAAGCAGACAAAAAGGGCTATCAGTTCGAGATCAAACGAAGGATCGAGGAGATGCCAAACCTCGATCTCCGTCAAGAACTTGTCGAGGACCTGCTGACCGAAACGATCAACGGGCACGAGCGAATCGTCGGAGTTCGCGTTAAGGGGGACGCCGAATACTTTGCGCGATCGGTCGTCTTGACCACCGGAACTTTCCTGCAAGCGATCATGCATACCGGCGAAGCAAAGACAGCTGGCGGGCGAGCGGGCGAAGGCACCACATCGGGGATCAGCTATGCGCTAATGCGATTGGGTTTTCGAGTGGAACGATTCAAGACAGGAACACCCGCGCGACTCAATGGCCGTACTATCGATTATTCCAAAACCGAAATGCAGCCTGGCGACGAATCGCCGCAACCGTTTTCTTATATGACCGATTCGCTTCCCGGCCCTCATGTCCCTTGCTGGATCACCTACACCAACGAAGCAGTTCACTCACTGATCCGGGACAATTTGCATCGCGCGCCCATGTACACTGGCCAGATTCAATCTACCGGCCCTCGTTATTGCCCATCGATCGAAGACAAAGTGGTTCGATTTGCCGACAAAAACCGCCATCAACTTTTCTTGGAGCCTGAGGGACGCAACACGCTCGAGGTCTATGTCAACGGTATCTCGACTTCGCTACCTCGCGACGTGCAAGACAAAATGATGCGTTTGATTCCAGGACTCGAGAAGGCACAAATCATGCGCTATGGTTACGCAGTCGAGTACGACTTCTGCCCACCTGATCAATTGTCTCCATGGTTCGAAACCAAATCGGTCGAGGGCTTGTTTTTTGCCGGTCAGCTTAACGGAACAACCGGCTATGAAGAAGCCGGAGCGCAAGGACTTATCGCGGGTGCTAGCGCGGCACTGCGACTCAAAGGAAAGGACGGATTGGTACTCGGACGCGAAGCCGCTTACATGGGTGTCCTCGCGGATGACTTGGTAACATGCGGTGTGGATGAACCCTATCGTATGTTCACCAGTCGTGCTGAGTACCGCATGATGCTGAGACAAGACAACGCAGATCGACGGCTGACAGAGTTGGGCTATTCTTTAGGTCTAGTCGATAACAAGCGACACGATCGTTTTATCAAGAAGTTGACGGGCATCAAAACCGCAACCCAACTGCTGACTCAATTGCGTATTGAAAGCACGCCAGCGGATAAACACCTTCGACGACCGGAAATCACTTGGGCGAGCCTCGTTGAAATGTTTCCTGAGTCGTTATCCCAGTTCACCGAAGAAGTCGCACAGCAAGTTGAATTCGACATCAAATACTCTGGTTACATCGCAAGGCAGCAGATTCAAGTGGACCGCCAAAATCGAATGGCCGATAAAATCATACCCAAGAATTTTAACTACGAATCAATAACAAGTATGCGCACCGAAGCAAAGCAAAAGTTCGGGCGCATTCGTCCCGTCAACTTAGACCAAGCGGGTCGTATAAGCGGTATCACGCCTGCGGATATTGCGCTCGTGCTGGCTTATATCGAAAACCCAAAACTTTCGCGTTCCAACAAAGCAGACATCGCTGTTTCGTCCGGTACGGAGCCAGAGTAAATGCCGAACGCTATCGTTGTTGGTGCGGGCCTTGCAGGACTAATTGCTGCCAGGCAATTGCAGCGGGCGAACTGGAACGTCACAGTGCTCGAAGCTCGAGATCGCGTTGGGGGTCGTATTCAGACAGATAAAGTCGAAGGCTTCCTGCTCGACCACGGTTTTCAAGTTTACTTAACTGGCTATGAAACAGCCAAAAGCGAATTGGATTTGAGCGAGTTAAAACTTGGGTCATTCCATGCGGGTGCCTTGATCATGATCGGCGGGAAGCGCTATCGTGTCTGCGACCCTTTGCGATCCAATTGGTACTTGGCACCATGGTATGCCTTGGAAACACTTTTCGCTCCCGTAGGAACCATTGCTGACAAACTGCGAATCGCATCGTTTCGAAAGCGAGTCTGCCAATCAGCATCGTCGAATTTGCTGAGTGACCGCAGCGTTTCAGCCAAGGAAAGACTGCTGCAAATGGGTTTTACCCCGGCGATTATTGATCGTTTCTTTCGGCCGTTCTTCGGAGGTATATTCCTTGACGATTCCCTTGGCATTTCGGCTGGCCTGATGGAATTCGTTTTCCGCACGTTTAGCTTGGGGGTCGCCGCGTTGCCTGAGCAAGGCATGCAAGCCATCCCACACCAGATCGCCCGCGCTCTGCCGAGCACGTCGATCCGGCTCAGCACGACGGTAAAAAGCGTACAAGATGGCAGAGTGGAATTGTCTGATGGCCAGTTGCTTGCCGCGGATTATGTGATCGTTGCAACGGAAGAGCCTGCAGCCAAACGTCTTTTTACGAACTCAACTATTGTTCATGACAAGAAAAGTGTGGATGCGAAAGCAGCTTCAACCTGTTGTTTGTATTTCGATGTGCTGGATCCCCCCATCCATGAAGCTACTTTATTGCTTAATGGCGGACGCGAAGGAGTCATCAACAATCTGTGTTTTCCAAATTTCGCGCAGCCAGCCTATGCGCCCCCGGGAAAGTCCTTGTTGAGTGTCAGCACGATAGGGCAGACCGATGCGAAAGGAACGGACTTGTTAGAAGCCGTTCGAGCACAATTGGTAGATTGGTTTGGCAAAAGAGCTGGAGCCTGGCGTCATCTGAGAACTTACCAAATCCCCTACGCGTTACCAAACCAAACCCCATCTTCGTTGGCAACGAATGAATCACAAGCTAGGATTAGCGAAAGGGTATGGCGATGCGGTGACTACTGCGTTTCGGGCAGTATCGAGGGAGCGATCGAAAGCGGCCTCTACACTGCCAAAAAGGTTCAGGAGTCAGCAACAGGAACCGATTTAGCCGCGAGCGCATAGGCCGTTCCGACACCAGCTATCGCGCCGAACAAATGACCATCCCACGAAACCGCAGCGCCGGCAGTTGGCAATACACCGAAAAACAAAGTCGTACCATAAAGGAATCCGACTAGTATTGCGATGAACATCGATACTGGTTTGCCTTCAGCAAAGCCGACAGCAATTAAAAATGCGACAAGTCCATAGACCAATCCACTTGCGCCGACGTGAACGGAGCTTCGTCCAAAGCACCACAGCAAAAGTCCACCGCCAAAAACGATGCTGAGAATGACTTCCAAATAATCCTTTCGGGAACTAAATAAAATAAACAACAAGATGCACAAGGGAATCGTATTGCCAATCAGATGGCTTAAGCTGCCATGAAGGAATGGCATAAGCGGAATACCGATCAGTCCCTTGAAAGTTCTAGGGACAAGTCCAAATTCGTTCAAGGAGATGGGAATCAAGACATCCAAAAAATAGACGGCCCAAAGGGCTGCGACGAACCAAACAATCCCTTGCAACTCTTTTACCATAATGGACCTTGCTTAAATCAAACCGTACTGAGCACTAGCGTCTAAAATCATCGCGAGATTTTAGCAGAAAGTAGGATAGTCGTCTCAACTGTATCCACCCTACATCCCTATATTCTTTACCTTTGGACAGCCAGACCCTTCGGACCAGTAGCAGCCTTTCAAGCGACGAATGTTTCCCTTTCATCCGCGTTCTGCGCGATTCGCTTCGATCGGTAAAACCTTTTGCGTCCCAGCATCCTTTTAGAAAACAAGCTTCTATGTTCCGGGTTCTCCCTACCAAACTTATGGACTGTCAATTCCATCCGACAGGCGTCGCTACCGAGTTATTGATTGTCGAAGGGGATTCTGCAGCGAACGCGATCGGTGGCGTGCGCGATGCCAGATTTCAAGCGGTAATACCCATGCAAGGCAAACCGCTCAACGCATGGAAGGCAACTCAGGCCAAAGTTGCAAAAAACGAATTCTTCAATGCGCTTCAGCAAGCAGTCGGTGCTGGATGGGGAGAGAGCTTTCGATTGGAAAAGGTACGTTACGAGAGCATGATTTTGGTATTCGATCCGGATGCGGATGGAATCCACTGCGGGATGCTCGTATTGATGTATTTTTACAAATGGATGCGGCCGCTATTGGATGCGGGGCGAGTTTACATGGTTCATCCGCCGCTATTCGAGATTACCGCCGTTGGCATGACGGAACTTGTTTGCGCTGTCTCGGAGGAGGAGGCCGCAACGCGGTTGGTTAAAGTACAGCGAGAAGTGAACCCAGATGCGGTCAAAAAAAGATTTCGCGGGCTGGCGAGCATGAGTGGAGCAGTGCTCAAGCGTTACTGTGTGAAACCTGAAACGAGACATGCGTTTCGCAT
>JBBRGW010000118.1:0-9760 GCA_038223525.1 Pirellulales bacterium | reverse complement strand
GGAAGGCCCTGCCGTTCTGTGGACTCGCGAACTCGGGCAAGGCTATTCCGCATTTATCGCTTGGGATCAATGCGTTGCAACGCAGTATCAAAGTCTAAGTGGCCAATTCGTCATCTGCATGGCAGCCGATAGTGGTGCGACAAGATGGGAGTACCGATATGACTGGCCTTATGACCCGGCCAGCGTCTATCCAGGTCCTCGCTCTACACCAACTTACGACAACGGTTTCGTTTACTTTACAAGCCCGTCCGGTTTCGTCGCATGCTTAAATGCAGATACAGGCGTTAAGATTTGGTCGATTGAGTTGGAGCAGAGGTTCGGTGTCAAAGCCCCAGGATTCGGCTATGCCTGTTCGCCCATCGTGGTCGAAAACAAAATTGTTCTACCGGTCGGTGCACTTGAAGCAAGCATCGTGGCTTTGGACAAAAGGACCGGGGAGACAATTTGGAAGTCAGTTGACGCAAAGCCTCGAACGTTATCTCCTAAATCGACAAGGAACGAATCGGAGGCAAGTTATTGCTCTGTTTACCCGATCGTGTTCCGAGGTCGAAGCTGCATTTTGTGTACCTTGCAAAATGCGATCGTGTGTCACGATAGCGAAACGGGTGTGCAGATCTGGCGATACCGTTTGTCGAGCGGCTACGACGAGCATTCCGCTTGGCCCATTTTCAAGGAACCATTTCTTTGGTTATCGGGCGCCTTTCAACGAGGCTCCGAACTACTTGAAATGACGGATGACGCAGGACAACCTATCCGACTAGTTCGGCATAGCAAACTGATGTCGAACGATATTTTTTCGAGTGTTCTACACGATGATGCAATCTTCGGGTTCGATTTACAAGAAGCACAAGCCAAGACACACCGAACGAGTCGAGGCATTTTTCGATGCATCGACTTTCGAACCGGCCAAGAACTATGGTCCGTGGGAACGGGGCGTCTTCAAAGAAACTCGGTGAATGCGTCCGGCGATGCTGGCATGATTTTCAATGCCGAAAAAGAGGAGAAAATAATTGGTCATGCGACCGTACTGGTGGTGGATGACAAACTTATTTTGATGAATGATTTGGGTGAGTTGATATTGGCGAAGGCAAGCCGTGAAAAATATGAAGAACTTGCGCGAACGTCCCTGTTAGGCGGCGAAATCTGCTGGACGCAGCCGGCGATTTCTCAAAAGCGGCTCTTCGTTCGAAACCACAGCCGAGCAGTTTGCGTCTACCTGGGCAGTCCCGAGTCACTTGCTCCACAGTTGAAAGCGAAAGCGATTTCAACAAGCCAAATGCCCCAAGGACAAGTTCAAGACCTGGCGAGCATCCTGATTGGTATCGAGCCAGAATACCTTTTTGACCTGCCAACGTTGACTTGGCTTTCGCGATGGTACGGTGCGAGTTTACTTATAATGATGTCTGCGCTGGTAATCGCATACATGGTGACGAAACCTATTCTATTCATGACCGGCAGATTTACCAGAAGCGTTCATGGTGAAGCAAAATCGTTACGACTTCAATCCAGTACTACATCGGTTTTGTTTCTAGGCTTCTCATTTGCAGCAGCCGCGATCGGAACCACTTTATTGAGTCGATGGACACAGGAATTTATTTTTACATGGCAGCTATGTTTGTACATTGCTTGGCAAGTTGCAGTTGAGAACATGGGTGGGCGATCTATCCCAACAAGCCAAAGACAACGCATGCAATCGTGGCTGGCGGCGTTATTCCTGCTGGCAACTTGCTTGGTGTATTTCTTGCTTTGCCGCCGACTCAGCTTGGTTTTTGAATGGGTTTTCCTTGCTGGCTTCCTCGCGGCGTTGCCATTCAATTTGGCAAACAGTGAATGGTTTGCAAATCGAAGCCAGTCGAGTCTGTGGCGATTCATCATGAGCGGACTAGGCTTTACGGCTTACTTCTGGGCGTCCGTATCTATTCTCTTTTGGCGATCAGGATAACGTTGCTCGGCAAGGTTGCTCGTTTGGGTTGCTCGGTGGGTTGTAGCGTATTGTATTTGGGATCCATAAGCGGACCGATTTCTTGTAGAGTGCATAGCTTTCGCCAAATCGCGAGTGGAGATCGGCTTCTTCGACAGGGCGTACGAATAGATGCCACACGAATGCACCCGCAATCGAATAGCCGATAACGCTGATGCTGCCCAAGTACCATCCAACCGCTGTTCCCTGAACAATGCCCGCTAATGCCATCGGATTGCGCACGTATCGGTATGGTCCTGCGATCACTAATTTCGGCGCTGTCGCCGTTGGTAAAGGCGTGCCGGCACCAATGGATGCCATGGTCATTCCACTTAGCAACCCTGTCAGAGATGCGACCGCAAAGAGGCAAGTCGAAGCTAGGTTTTGATAGGCATGCGAAAACGATTGCCAGCCAACACGATGCTCTAACTCGACAATCCCCTTTGGCAAGATCCAGAGAAAGACACCCCAGAAGATGATCGTTTGTACAATCGTCCAACCGATGGCGGACGACTTGGTCAACTCGGTTACTCTAATCGCCGCAGGCTGCTGCTCGACGCTGCCATGAATTGTCGCCATGGCCAGTGTTAAACCAGCCATACTGACCATCATAGCGGAGGCAATCCACGCTTCGTCGGTCCTGATGCTTATTGCAATGCAGTAAAGTGTTGGATACCAAATTGCCGCAGCGAGCGCCCAGATCGAAAGCTTGCCCCAGTCCTTTTTCGACCCGATGGCAAAGGCCGTCGCGAGGGATCCGAGCACCAGCATGACGGCATCTGGAAGCCAAAAACTCAGTAGAGTTTCGGGCTGCCATGCTTCCGGTTTAAACGAATCGATAGACAGCGGCACGAAATGCAACAAAGCCCACCAAGCCGCAACACATGCCGATTGAAAAACCAAGTAGCCTGTTACGATTTGATTGGTGTTCAAGATTTGAGGGCTTGGTTTTGGAGTTGTTCCAATTGCTGGATCGCCTCCATCGGTGTCATTAGTGATATGTTAAGCGACTTCAGCTTTTCGACGACTGCATTTTCTTGCCATTGAAAAAGGGTCATTTGAATGTGGCCCGACTTCTTTTTGGCAGGAGCAATGTTGGGCTGACCGTATTGATTCAAGTGATTCGCTTCGAGCTGACTCAATATTTCTTTCGCCCGCTCGTTCACATCGCGTGGGACTCCAGCTAAACGAGCGACGTGGATGCCGTAGCTTTTGTCGGCTCCCCCTTGAACAATGCGATGCAAGAAGACCACGTTGTCATCCCACTCTTTTACCGCGACGTTCCAATTGCGCACGCCCGGCAACGATTTTTGCAAATCGATTAGTTCGTGATAGTGGGTCGCAAACATGGTTCGAGAGCGATTGTTGTTGTGAAGATGCTCGACGATCGCCCAAGCGAGCGACAAGCCGTCATAAGTGCTGGTACCTCGACCGATCTCATCGAGAATAACGAGTGAACGTTCGGTTGCGGTATTGAGAATACGTGCGGTCTCAACCATCTCGACCATAAAGGTCGACTGTCCTCGCGCGAGTTCGTCGCTGGCCCCGACCCTGGCGAACAAGCGATCGGCGACACCGATCGTCGCTTTGCGGGCGGGGACGAAACTGCCGATTTGAGCTAAGACTAAGAGCAACGCCGATTGGCGAATATAGGTGCTCTTGCCCGCCATGTTCGGACCGGTGATCAGCAAGACGCTGCCGTGCTCAGCGCCGATCATAGAATCGTTTGGCACAAATGTTCCTTTGGCGAGCGTCGCATCCAGAACCGGGTGCCGCCCCTCGTAGATTTCCAAAATCGGTTCATCGGTCATTATCGGCCGCACATACTGTTGCTTGACCGCAAGCTCGGCAAGTGAACCTAAAACATCGAGTTCGGCAAGAACACTTGCATTGGTCTGCAGCGCTTGCGTGCTCGCATGGATAGCCTCCCGCAACTCCATAAACAATTCGTACTCGAGCGACTTGGCTTGATCATCCGCCGAGAGAACTTTCTCTTCGTAGTCCTTGAGTTCGGGTGTGATGTAGCGCTCGGCGTTCTTGAGTGTCTGCTTGCGAATGTAGTTGATCGGAACGCGGTCTCGATGCGTGTTGGTAATTTCCAAGTAGTAGCCGAAAACAGAAGTGAAGCCCACCTTTAGGCTGGGGATTCCGGTCGAGGTGATTTGGTCCGCTTGATAACGTGCGATCCATTCTTTGCCACCAGCCGCTAGCTGCCGAAGGTCATCGAGACGTTGGTCGTAGCCCGGGCGGATGAACCCGCCGTCGCGAGCTAACAGCGGGCAATCATCTTGCAATGCCTCATCGAGCTTCTCACGCAGCGTGGGGCAAAGATCGATTCGTTTTTGAAGCTGCGTGAGTCGAGCCGACGCGCGTTCTTCGAGGAGTGCTTTGATCTTTGGGATTTGAACCAAAGAACGACCAACTTGTTTGAGATCGCGTGGGCTCGATCGACCCGTCGCAACGCGTGCGAGCAAGCGTTCCAAGTCGTAAACTTCATCGAGCATTTCTCGAACGGAGTTTCGCAGTCGTGCATCGCGCACCAACTCATCGACCGCATCGAGGCGCAATTCGATTTGATCCTTTGATACCAGAGGAGACGAAAGCCATTGCGAGAGTCGACGCGCCCCCATCGACGTAACCGTGCGGTCAAGGACTTCGAGCAACGAGCCATCGCGAGAAGCGGTTCGAATGGTTTGCGTCAATTCCAACGAGCGCCGAGTCGCGGAATCGATTTCCAGCGAACGGATCATACGGGCGGGTTGCAACTGTTGGATGTGATCGAGCGCAGTCTTTTGGGTTTCTTGAAGGTAGGCCATCGCAGCGCCCGCGGCGCTGATCGCCAAACAGTCCAGCGCGTGTGAGCTCGCCGGATCTTTTGAATCGTTTTGCGTGTCCCATCCCATACCGGACAAGTCGAGTACGCCGAAGTGTTCGTGCAAGACGCGCTGAGCCTCTTCGATTCCGAATTGCCATGAAGGCCGACGCGTGATGGGCCAACGCTCCAGATCGCTTTTCGAAAGAGTGGAATCGTCTTCTCGAACCATGACTTCGGCCGGTTCTAGCCTTGCGATTTGGTCCATGACCGTATGAGCTGGATATGCCCCGGCTTCGAAACGGCCAGTGGATAGCTCGACCCAAGCGATTCCAAGCCAGGCGCTTCGCTCCTGACCTGGTTTGCCAGGCGACGGATGAAAGATAGCTAGCAACAGGTTTCCGGAACGAGGGTCGAGAAGTGCGTCGTCGGTCAGGGTTCCAGCGGTCACGATCCGTTGAACTTCGCGTCGAACGAGTCCTTTCGCGGTCGCGGGATCCTCAACTTGTTCGCAAACGGCGACCCGAAAGCCTCCTCGGACGAGTTTTGCTAGATAGCCTTCGAGTTGGTGGTAGGGGAAACCGGCCATCGGAATGGGGTTTTCCCCCTTGTCGCGACTGGTTAGGGTAAGCCCCAGTACCCGCGAGACCGTTTTGGCATCTTCATGGAATAATTCGTAGAAATCCCCCATTCGGAACAGCAGGATTGCGTCTCCGCTGGTCGCCTTGGCCTCTTCATACTGCTTCATCATGGGTGAAAGATTCATAGCGGAAGATGCTACCAAGCCTCTCGATTTGAACCAAGTGCCCAATATTCTTACGGATGCGGGAAACAAATCAGTCTGTTGTGTGTTTTCACTACTAAACCTCTTTGTATCCAGCTAAAATCGAGGCACTGCCTGCAATCGCTTTACGCCGAATGGGGCCGAATTCGAAGGACAACTCCAATATGAAATACTCAATCCTTACTCTTACGCTTTTGATCGCGACATTTGCTTTGTCCCAATCTGGGATCGCGCAACCTCCAGGCGGGTTCGGAGGTGGTGGATTCGGTGGCCCTCCCGGCGGATTTGGTGGCGGCGGGTTTGGCGGTGGTGGAGATCGCGGTGGCCGTGGTGATCGTGGAGATCGTGGAGATCGTGGAGATCGTGGCGGCGGAGATCGTGGCGGCGGAGACCGTGGTGGTGGAGACCGTGGCGGTGGAAGTTTCGGCGGTGGCGGCGGCGGGGGCTTTGATCCTTCATCCTTCTTGACTCGCATGGACACCAATGGAAACGGAATGCTGGATCCAGAGGAAGCTCAAGGGCCGGCGCGATTCATGCTAGACAGAATGGCGAGGACCAATCCAAAGATCGACATCACAAAACCAATTCCGATGTCCACCTTGACCGAGTCGTTTCAACAAATGAGAAGTGGCTTCTCCGGTGGCGGCGGCCCCGGAGGCGGGTCAGAGGAAGAGATTCCATTGTTGGAAAAGAACTCGCTCGTACCAGGGTTCGCTAAGGCCAAGGTCGAGAAAGCGCCTGTGCCTGGATTCGGAGCTAGCGCCGAGAGGTTTAGTGTCCCTGTCGAAGAACGGGATCTGAAAGAAGCCGACGACAAGATGAGGCTCTACGACAAGAACAATGACCAGCATCTCGATGAGAACGAGCTTAAGGAGGGAAGATGGTCCGATTCCCCAATGCAATACGACAAGAACAAAGATGGAAAACTTTCGCGACAGGAACTTGCATCTAGATATGCTCGTCGCCGTCTTGCAAGCGGTGCCCAATCGGACTCTTCGAAGAAAGACGATCTCAATAAGCGCTCGCGAGACAATCGCGAGGTCGTCGAGGACAAAAAAGATAAGCCCAATCCCATGGACAAAAAGTCTAGCTATCGCATCGCGGACGCTACCGGAAAAGCTCCTGGACCCGCTGGCGTCCCCGAGTGGTTCATCAGCAGCGACACCGATGGTGACAATCAAGTTTCGATGGCAGAGAAAATTAAGAAATGGAGCCAAGACGAGGTCGATAAGTTTTTGACCTATGACACGAACAATGATGGATTTATAACCACCAAAGAGTGTTTGGCAGCTGTCAAAAAAGGGGTCTTTATGGCTGGGACATCTTCGTCCTCATCGAGCGCGATACCCAGCGTTGGCGGGAAAACAGACGATGCAGCTAAGCCAGCAGGTGGTGCCGCGGCTACACCTGATGCCCGAATGAAAGAATGGGCTGCGGGGAAGTTGAAGGCAAAGGACAAAGACAACAATGGATTCCTATCGCCAGACGAGTTTGGTGACAATGAAAAGTTCCCTAAGGTAGATGTCAACAAAGACGGAAAGATTGATGTGGACGAATACGCAAACTCTCGGAAGTAATGACAGGCAAAGTACCGATTACACTCTCGATGATGTTGCCACATTAACTAAAGTTTTTGGACTACGGAAATCACACGGAGTGTGATTGGTACTTTATGCGGTCAGCCAGCAGTGACCAAGTACGGCTGCGGTTGCCGCAGCTGTTTCGACTCGTTGAATGCGTTCGCCAAGTGTCAATACATTCGCCCCTTGCTTCACCGCATCGAGCACTTCGTCGTCCGTGAAGCCCCCTTCTGGGCCAATTAAGAAAAGCAATTGCTGATCCTCTCTTGGCATCGCGTTGGCTTCGTGGATACTCAACGCTTTCGCTCCTACGATGGTTGGATGCAAGATCCAAATGGCAGGTAGACTTTGCATGATTTGCGAAACGAGTGAGTTTGCATGCGCCTTGATTCCAACCATCTCCAATGTCGGACGAATGCTCATCAGTCTATTACGGCCGCATTGTTTGCAAGCCTCAACGACGTAGCGATCCAAACGCTCGGTATTGTTCTCGTTCACGACGGCAACCGATCGACGCGTATTGAGGGGACTGAGTGAATCGACGCCGAGTTCGACGAGCTTTTCGATCGTATTGCGTTGCCGATCCCCTTTCGGCATGGCAATCGCAAAATGGAGTCTCCCCCTATGATCGCGAGGTGCAAACGCAAACGAATCGATGTAGGCAACCACGGACCGTTTGTCTACTGATTGAATCGTCGCTGTGGCTTGATTGCCTAGCCCGTCGAACAACTCGATCGCCTCTCCTTTTGTGCAACGCAGCACTCGGCTCGCGTGGTGCGCTTCGCTCTCCGGCAATTCGACGGAGCCCGCCTGCGGAAGCATTGGAACTAAGAATCGATGTAAGGTCATTCGGATATGATTAGTTGATGTTAACCCGCGGAGGGGAGGCAAGTCATTCTTGCCGAGAATGACTTCGTAACGAATCTGCGGCAAAGGCCAGGGCTCCGTAGACGGGTTCGCGGACCAAATGATAAGTGCTCGGCGCCGTTTCTCGCAATTGCAGTTCACTCAATAGACGCTCAACAATCAACGGGTTATTCGAAAGTATGCCACCCGTCAGCGCTAGAGCATAAGTTCCGTTGGCATGCCCGAGTCGCAGCGCAATCGTTTCTACTAGTTGAACCATCGAACCGATTGCATCCCGCACAATGCGGATTGCTTCAAGATCTTGATTCGCGTGCGCCAAAACGATTCCGCTCAGCTCAGCAACTTGAACACGAGGCAACGGCGATTGATACATAAATCCGACTAGTTCGGTTGGCACGCTCAGTCCTAGATGACGTAGCAATTCTAGTTGAAATGGCGTCAATGTTTGGCTGCGGTCGTGTGCGTCGCAAACAGCCCGAAGACCAGCCAAACCGATTGCAAATCCGCTCCCTTCATCTCCGAGCAGATATCCCCAACCTCCGCACCGAGCAGATGTTCCCCCGCGGGCTGATCCTCGGGCGATGGATCCTGTTCCCACCACGAGCGTAATCGATTGCTCCCACGAAGCCCCATCCGATACGGCTGACATGCTTTGTTCGTACATTGCCGCAAAACTTAACGGTGCAACGTCGTCGATTGCGATGGTCCGTTTGGCTATGCCTCGTTCATCGCCCCATTGTTGGACTCGCAATTGCTCTTCACGGCGACCGGCACCTGCCAAACTCAAGCAGGCAACATCGATAGTGGATTTATCGACTGAGGCTTGCTCGGTTGCCGTACGAATGGCTATTTCCAAGTTCGCAAACGCCAGCTCAAAACCTATTGAACGAGGATTACTTGGCCCTGCGTGTCCTCGACCGATCACTTCCAATTCCAATCGGCCCGACTCGTTCGATGGCAAGACGTTTGCTATCCATGCGATTGTTTTAGAACCGCCGCCATCTACGCCCAGGACTCGAATGGCTTGTTGTCCGGTGTTCATAATGGCAATTCTAGAGCGAGGCGAAGTTTTCCTCCCGCACGCTCGAGCAAAAGTCGAGCGGCGGTTGCGTCAGCACTTCGCTTGGCAGCGACGATGGCTGTTTTCACTTCGCCATCGCATCGGCCCAACTGTTCCGATGCTTGCAGTTCGCTTAAGCCCGCGATGGCGGCGACGATACGTATGCTTCGGGCTTTGAGTTTGATGTTTGAAGCGCGTAGATCAACCATCCAGTTTCCATAGGTCTTGCCGAGTCGCACCATGGTGGCAGTAGTCAAGATATTGAGCACCATCTTGGTCGCGGTGCCCGCTTTGAGCCTGGTCGAACCACTGATCACTTCAGGCCCAACCACAGGCGCGATGACAATATCTGAACAGCGATGAAGTTCAGAGTCTGGGTTGCAGGTCAAGCCGATTGCGTAAGCTCCGATTTCGCGAGCGTAGTTGAGGCCACCAATGACATATGGGGTTCGACCGCTGCTGGCGATCCCAACAATCGCGTCGCGATTGGAAAACGCGTGTGCTTGCAAGTCATCCACGGCAGCCTGCGAATCATCTTCGGCTCCTTCGATTGCGTTGGTCAACGCCTTGACCCCGCCTGCGATGATGCCGACGACCATCTCTGGCGGCGTATTAAAAGTGGGTGGGCATTCCGATGCATCGAGAACCCCTAAGCGTCCCGAAGTTCCCGCGCCCAAGTAGATGAGTCTCCCCCCGG
>JBBRGW010000117.1:0-9813 GCA_038223525.1 Pirellulales bacterium | reverse complement strand
TAACCCCGCAATTGCTGGGTCGACCGCAATCGTCGGTGCCATCACTTTCTTTGGCTCGGTCAATGCACTCGGTATCGCGATCCTCGGAGAATACATTGCCCGCATCTACGATCAAGTTCGCAATCGGCCTTTGTATATTATTGCAAGAAGCGTGAATACGGCTGGCACACAAAATAAGACTGAGTTGGACCGCAACACTTCGCTTTTGCGATTGCTCGCACAAGTCAATAAACTGAGGGGCGACCTGCGAGACCAGACGCGCGAGCCGGATCGGTCAGCCTTCGGAGAATTGGATTTGGAAATGGAAAACGAATCGGCCGTCGCTTCAAACAGAACGGATGGAAGGGTCCGCTTGTGATCCGGTGGCTCTATCCATTCCTTTTTTGCTATAGCTTGATAGTTGCAGTTCCACTGTTGCTGACAACCCTCGCGCCTTATGACGATGAGGGTTACGTCATGTTGACCCTTCGGTCGTTTGCGGAAAAAAAACCGCTATACAGTGAAACTTATTCCCAATACGGACCTGCCTACTATCTTCTGACGGAACCATTGCACAGTGTGTTAGGTTTGCCGCTGTCGCTTCATGGGGTTCGATTCAAAACCGCTTTGATTTGGGCTGCAGTGGTCATATTGACGATGGGTATAGTCCACCGCATCAGCGGGAATCGCGTGCTGGCGTTGTTCTCTAGTTGCATGGTTGCAATCCACTTAAGTCGGCTTGCGCTTGAGCCTGGTCATCCACAAGAAATCTCCCTGCTTATGAGTATGCTGACGCTCTGGCTGGTGTGTGACAAATCCTCGCGCCGATGGTGGCTTGCAGGCTGCTGTGCCTCGCTATGCGGAATGTGCAAGCTCAACGTGGGGCTAGTATTGACTATGCCGCTTTTGCTGGTGGCGACTGTTATGTTACCTAAAATCAAATTCGTTCTGACTGGGATTATTGCCACCCTTTGGATGATTGTCACGCTGGCGATTGGAGCGACAATGCTCCCGAAAAGCCTTAGCAACATCGCTTTTTTTTGTTTAATTGCCATGTTGGGCTCTTGGGGCTCACTTTGCTGGGTCGCCTTGAAGAGCGAAAGAGCGAAGAGTGGAGCGGGTGCTTTACTGGGAACGACGATCTCAGGATTGTTTGTCTCAATGTGCGTGGTGCTTTGGACATTGCTTTCTGGTACGTCCCCATCCATGTTGGCTTGGGGTATTGTTGGACAGCATGTCGGATTCGCACGAACTTTCTTTCAACCGATTTCGGTAGACTTATTTGCGATCACGTGCGGTGCGTTGGTAGCGGTCTGTTATCGAAGTCGCAAAGCGTTAGGAATCGCTAGTTTCCTTTGCCTCGCGGTAGCCGTTTTGAAGACCGCAAGCACTTCGATTTCCCCGCTAACGCTTCAAATCCAAAATGCATCCGAATGGCTTGCGATTATAGGCCCCTGTTTCGCACCCGCCCTATTGCTGTATCGCAAACGTCTATTGCGAGGCAGAGTAATGCTTGCAGGTATGACTGCCATCGGTCCATGGATTGCATTCCCAATACCAGGCACACAATTGATGTTGGGTACTTTGCCCGCGTGGTTGACGCTCGGGATTGTGGCGAGCGATGGCATACAGTCGCTTTCGTTGGCAGTACAAAGTCCCGATGGATTTTCAAACGAAAAACTCAAGTGGGACTCCTACTCAAGACTGTTGTTCGCATCATCCTTTGTGGTCGGCTTGCTTTCATCGCTCTTGTCGACAGCAAAATGGATCGGTGGCGAGTCGCTGGCATTCGCAGGAAGCGAGTGGATTCGCATTGAATCGAGCCAAGCGAAACTAGAACAGAAACTCGTTCGGGAGATTCAGCAAACCGGCGCAACGCATCTCGTGTTCGACGGGCATACAATCAATCGACTGTATTTTTGGACAGGTTTAAAACCACTAACAGATGCCAACGCAACCCTTTGGCCCTACATGCTTTCACAAAAGGAGTTGAAGGCCTTAGGAGAATCGGTCGAGCAATCTCACACCCTTTGCGTTGCTGTTCCACCTGATGTTCCACGACCGCTGGACGATGCTAGCTTGCAATCGAAAACCCGCCAGAGCTTATATGACAGGACTGTTTTCCATTTCAAGGATCCGAGCGGTTGGTCGATCGGAATTCGAGAATAGTCCGATGTGACTACTTGCTATTCTTTCCGACAAGTTTGTCGATCAGGCCGTCAAGTTCGCTCTTTTCGATTCCCATCTTTGCCGCGGCTAAAGCAAAAAGACGTTTCTCTACTTCGCTGAGCTTACCATCA
This sequence comes from Pirellulales bacterium, assembly GCA_038223525.1. GTDB lineage: Bacteria > Planctomycetota > Planctomycetia > Pirellulales > Pirellulaceae > JBKCUI01. The sequence continues at coordinate 7,534 of JBBRGW010000117.1, read as the reverse complement.
GCCGCCATAATGCGAACCAAATCGGAGAGCATTGCAATCTGCTCTTTTTTGTCGGTCGGCAACTTGAGCGACGCTTCATCGCTGAGGGCGTACGCGACTGCTTTGCCCAAATCAGCTTCATCGAGCCCCATCTCTCCGCAACGATCCACTAGCAAAGCGATTTCGCGTTCGGACAAATTTCCGTCTGCGGAAGCCATGATCACGAGATTCTTTAGATGGTCTAGATGTTGCATAGTGGAGTTTTGCTTCCGAAGAAAAGAGAACTCGCTTCATTATAGTCGAAGACTTGCGAAGCTGATGTCCCTCCACTTAGAAAGTTGCAACCGTTTCTTCGGAAGCGTTTTGAACGGTCGAATCGGCAAGGCGATTAGGCGATTGAATAGCCTTTTTGTTTGGTAACGCAACGCGTCGTGTTACCAAGGTGACCAGGATACCGTCTTGCACCTTCTCTCCATCCTGGTTCACCAGTTGCCTGTACCAATGAACCTCTCCATGGCGTCTACCCCGCGGCTTCAAATCGATGATTTCGGTCACTGCTCGAACGACATCTCCAACATAAACCGGCTTGCAGAAACTCCAACCGCGAATATCGACTAGCGCAGCGGTTAGAACCGAAGGTGCCTTGGAACTGAGGCCTGCCATAATCGATAGACAAAGTAAACCATGTGCGACTGGTTTTCCAAAGGGGCCCCTGGCAGCAAATTGCGGGTCCGTATGCAGCGGGTCATGATCGCCCGTTAGATCCGAAAAGCCTTGTAGATCACTGGCCAAGATCGTGCGTTCGGCACTCGTCCATTTATCGCCAATATTCAGTTGCTCGTAAGCAAGCGGTTCAATTGTAACCATCAAGTATCCATCTCCATCCAAATGGTCTTGAAGTCCCCCGTCTAGTGAGGTCCATTCTGCGACGCTTCAGAGATTCTCAGTGGATCAACGTTTTGATGCAACCCCGAAAGGCACCAAATAAAAAAACCAAACTGCAATACTTCACAGGAAATATGAATAATTGCTCAAGTCGACACGAGCTACCCAAACTACCTATATTTCGGAATAAGACAAAAATGCCCTCTAGGTCCGCGCTCGGACTAAACCTGTATCTACCAAGAAAGCTTTGATTCAATGGATCAAGCAGAGAGCAGGATAAGTGACCAGTTGCAGACAACTATTCGGAGCTTTTGCTTAATACAGACGCTTTATTCAAAAGGAGGCGGGGTAAATTTGGGAGCAGATGACTCGATCGCCTCGGGCTCGTCCGACTTCTCAATTTTCAAAGGCTTTGGATCATAAGAATCCGAGACCTGAAATTCCCGCTTGAAATCATCGACGCTTCTTTTCAGGCCACGATAGGTACCACCGAGATTCCGTGCGACTTCCGGTAGTTTCGACCCAAAGAGCATCAACGCAATGATGCCCACCAACACCATCTCGGTGCCACCAATACCGTTAAACATGTGTTAATTTGCCTGCGATACGAGAACTGTCCGGTAGCAAGTTTGGTTAGATTACTTCGGGAAATTTTTCGCGTCGGGATCGGTTGTTGGTTCTACGTCATCATCGCGCATCCCTTTTTTGAACTCAACGGCGCTTCGGCCGAGATTTCGCATCAAAGACGGAAGCCGCGCACTACCAAAAAGCAGCATGGCGACAACCAAAAAAATCAGCATTTCATAACCGCCAAGACCCATGGCAAAGTTCCAATAAGCAAGTGGTAGGTGGGGGGGTGGAATCGATTCGCACCGTGATCGACTCCTTTATTCTATTGGGCACGGCGGGAGTGTCAAACGATCGCGGGTCCTTTGAGGAAGTAAATTCCCGTAGAAAGCTTCGCTGTTCTATATTTCCGAAGAAAATCCGTGCAACTCGCGTACTGTGGATCGTGGTCTGTTACCAACTGTCCCGTCCGCATGCCTCGATCGGGGCGTTGGCCCCAAATTACCATCAAACGCCCGTCTCGCCGCTCTCTCGCCGTGCTTTAAGCCACTCGATGGCAATGGGAATGACGCTGACCGCGATGATTCCGAGGGTCACCAGAAAGAAGTTCTTCTTGACAAACTCGATATTGCCAAACCAAAATCCGGCAAGCAAAAACAATGCAACCCAAGCGGTACCTCCCACCACGTTGTAGAGCCAAAAACGACCAAAGTGCATTTTGCCGATGCCGGCTACAAACGGAGCAAAGGTCCTAACGATGGGTACAAAGCGAGCGATGATAATCGTTTTGGCACCGTACTTTTCATAGAACTGCTGGGCTCGTTCCAAATGTTTCTTGTTCAAAAAACGAGATGATTCGCTTCGAAAAACCTTCGGCCCAATCTTGGCCCCAATCCAATAGTTGACAGCATCTCCCAATATTGCCGCGACGATTAACAGTGGAATCATGACGACCAATTGCAAGGAAGAATTGTCGCTAGCACAGATCGCACCGACGGCGAACAAAAGCGAGTCTCCTGGCAAAAACGGTGTTACCACCAAACCGGTCTCGCAAAAGACAATTGCAAACAGTACGGCGTAAACGGACTCGGGTCCGATGGCCGTCACCATTTCGTTCAAGTGCTTATCGAGATGCAAAACCCAGCTAAGAATGTCGTTCAGACTCATACACCATAACTTGCAACAAGTAGTTTAGATCCGTCGGCCGAAACGCGGTACTCGCATACAATATGCGCGTCGCTCAGAACACATCTCCGCCGTTTCGACCAGATTTCAGTGAATGGCCGAAGGAAAACCTTACTTCGCAGATAGCATCGTTACAACCGGAAAAATTGCTTAGGATGCCAAATCGCACCCGGGTAGTTGCGACCAACTCGACACGGCGTAGATGAACTGCAATAGTCAGATTACAATAACGCCGCCCGCCTACTCTCCCCACTTCTCGCCTTCAATCGGACTTCTCTGATGTTGTCTTTCCTGCAAACAATCTGGTGGTGGCCGTTCGTTGTCCTTTTCATTAGCGTCTGTTTCATCATTACGGCAATTAGCTTTTGGCGGATGCATGCGTTCGTTGCTTTGCTTTTGGCTTCCTTGGTGGCTGGCATTTTGACTGCAAAAGAGACTTGGGTGGTAGTGGGCAAAGACGGGAAAGAGGTGGTCTATCCGCACTTGGTCGGGGTCATCGAGCAGATTTCTAAGGGGCTCGGCGATACCGCTCGCGACATTGCTGTTTCGATTGCATTGGCGTCGATCATCGGAATGTGTTTGATGGAGAGCGGTGCTGCCGATAAAGTCGTCCGCCGTTTCCTGGTCGTCTTCGGACAGAAGCGAGCCGGTTGGGCACTTCTATGGTCCACTTACGTGCTCAGTATTCCGATCTTCTTCGATACGATGTTCATGTTGATGGTCCCTTTGGCCAAGGCGTTGCGGTTGAGGACGGGCAAGGATTATCTGTTGTACATATTGTGTGTTTGCACGGGCGGTATGATCACCCACGGATTAACGATCCCACACCCTGGGCCGTTGGCGATGGTCGACAACTTAAAGATTGATACCGGTTTTTCACTTGCTGGAGGTTTGATCGGCGGCCTTATTCCGGCTGTCGTCGGCTACATCTTGTGCGTTTTCTTAAATTCCAGGAATGTGATTCCATTACGTGATTTCGAGGATGCTGTAGACGATAAACCCGAATCGAGCTTGCCTACATTCTTTTGGTCCATCTTGCCCGTCCTCTTGCCGATCGTTTTGATCGGCTTCTCTTCGCTGTTCAAGGTAATCAAGGATGGGGCGACTGCTCCCGACGATCGCCAAATTGCATGGTGCGTTTCGTTGTACCAAACCATGGGCGAAGCCAACTTCAACTATGTGCGTGGGATTGTCGATTTCTTCGGTCACAAGAATATTGCATTGCTCATTGGGGCAGGTATCTCTCTGTGGGTAATGGCTAAGCAATGCAATTTCGGCCTCGAAAAAATGGAGCAGCTAGTCGGACCGCCACTCGAAACCGCCGGAATGATCATTCTGATCACGAGCGCTGGCGGCGCATTTGGTGGCATGCTCCGAGCCGCAGGCGTGGGCAAAGCAGTCGAAGAAGCGGCCGAAGGGCAATCGATCAATCTCATTTTGCTTTCGTTCACCGTTGCAGCCATCGTTCGAGTCGCACAAGGGAGCGCAACAGTCGCCATGTTAACCGCGTCGGCCATCATCGCACCGTTGATGACCCCTGAAAAACTAGGTTGCCATCCGGTCTATGTCTATTTGGCGATCGGGTACGGCGCAATGACTTGTTCGTGGATGAACGACAGCGGATTCTGGGTAGTCAGCCGATTGAGCGGGATGACGCAACGTGAAACGCTCAAAACATGGTCCGTCCTTTCGATCGGTTTGGCCGTTAGCGGACTCATCGTAACTGTAATCGCTTCCAAGTTGCTGCCGTTGATTTAGTGAGCCGCAGAACGCTTGCCGCGGTTGAAAAGAACTGTTGCGCACTTTCAGACATCAAACCGGCAGTTAGCAGCCTGCCGGTGGCTAAGCAAATCCGGATCAGTCCCAAAACCCCAATGTATCTACTCACCAAAACACTTCCGACCGCCGAGGAAAATTTGGCCTTGGATGAAGCGTTGGTAGAAGTCGCCGATCAACAATCAACGGAAGCTGGTTCGGAATTTGAAACACTGCGGCTGTGGGAATTGACAGAGCCATGCGTCGTGCTTGGGCGAGCGAGCAAGGTGGCGGAAGAGGTTCGAATGGCGGAATGCCAACGGGACCGAGTACCCGTATTGAGGCGAGTCAGCGGCGGCGCTTCCATCGTTGCCGGCCCAGGTTGTCTCATGTACTCTGTCCTGATTTCGTACCTCCACCGTCCCGCCTGGCGCGCATTGGATATTGCCCATAAAGAGGTCATGACGCGGATTCGCGATGCAGTACAAGCGACGGCAGACGCGTTTCATCTGCACTTGCCAATCGCAATCGATGGAACGTGTGATCTGACCATCGGAGATCGAAAATTCTCGGGCAATGCGCTGCGTTGCAAACGAAACTGGATGCTTTACCACGGCACCATCATGTACGCCATGCCGCTCAACGCACTAACAGACTACCTTAAAGAGCCGCCACGCCAGCCGCAGTACCGGATGCAACGTGCGCATGAGACCTTTGTGGCCAACCTGCTTGTTCCGTCCAGTTTGGTTTCGCCTGCTAGCTTCCGCTTGGAAATAGAACGCCAACTATCACTGGTATGGTCCGCGACAGAGCCTTGGGAAACGAACCCGTTAAAAGAACAAGTCGAGACGGAATACAGAAGGCTGTTTCAGAATCGATACACCGATCCCAAATGGCACTTGGATCGGTAGCTAATGCAGTTGAGGTTGTTTGGAAGCATCGCCCCGAACGACCTACGCGCGGACTGCTGGGATTCCGACCCCGGAAAATTCGGAATGGCGTAGGAAAAGGAGATTCGCATTGGTCCCCCTTCGCGAAACAAATCCCAAGACAGGGTGTTGCGAGGTCACTAACGAGACCGCACTAGGGATTTCCTTAGTCATTCTCTTGGTCGTTTGGTCTATTTTCACTATCATCGGGCTGCAATTGTGTGCGATATTCCTTGTGGCTCACCGCTTACCTCTTTGTTCTTTCCTTTCGCGGCTAACGCATGATCACAGCAACATCGCTTCCAAAGGTTTACGTCGTTTCGCATCGCAATGAAGCACACGAAATGATCTCGCGAGAGCTGCAATCCGAGCCGATCGAGTTGATCCGCATTCGAGATGAAAGGGACTACTTCGAGACGTTGGATGAGATCCATGATGGATGCGTCTTGGTCGAAGTTTGCGAAAACCCAACGATGGAACTCGGTACTATTGCGTCCATTAAAAAACGGCAAAAGAGCATGCAAGTCATCGCCTTTGGCGACCAATGGAACGTCGCAAACGCTGTCAACGCGATGAAATTGGGAGCAAAAGAGGTGTGTGAGATGCCACTCTGCCGAGAACAACTCAAGGACGCAATCTACAAAGCGTTGGATGAAGCTACACAGGAAGCCCTCTCCCTCGACGAGACCATACCCAAAGAGACTCTGGATAAGCTGACAACTGAGGAAGCGGGAATTCTACGGTTGATGCTCCAAGGGCAAACGGCGAAAGAAGTGGGTGCCATTTTGGACGTAAGTGTTCGAACTTTCCATTACCGCAAGAAATCGATCTTCGCGAAACTTGGTGTCAAAAACCGATCCGAAGTGATCGAATTGATTCGTCGAAGTGCCACAACTTGTTAAGCCTCCCTTTCAGGAAAAAGCTTAGGCTAGCGGCAGGGTGAACGATACCATTAGGATGGGACCATCGTCCCGTTCAAATAGCGGATCGGGGCATTGGTCCCAATCTACCTTTTGGTAGTTTCCAATCTGCCGCTCGCCTTAAAAGCGACTGAGCTTGCGCGACTGGATTGTGCGACTGAGATTGTGCGACCCGAATGGGTATGGACTTTGCGGATGCGTTTGTCGAAACTAAGCTTTTTGTGCTGGAGCTTTTTAGCACATCAATGTACGGAAAACTGCAACGTCGCAACCCCGAGGCATATGAGCATATTCTAGGGGCATTTCAACCGGTCCCTCACTTGCGTTTCGGGTTGCGATTAGTAGTTTTCTGCATGCCGCTCGTCCTTGAACAAATGAAAAGTAACGCAACTTGATTCCAAAAGGGGAGAGCAAAGATTTAGAGATCCAAGCCCGGATAGCCCTTGAACGCTACGAAGCGCTAATGGAACTTTCGTCGAACGGATTCCTGGTTTTGGACCGAGATGGAACAATTCTGCACTTGAATTCAGCCTGCGCTGATTCGATCGGAAATGAAAAGGATGACTTGCTCAACACATTATTCTCATCCTATTTGAAGCAGTGCGACCGCGATTTCTTCCATCGTTTCCTGGACCGTCTTTTCGAGGGTAGCAAAGACAAATGCTGCGAGGTGTCGTTGCTAGGGAATACGCACAAAAACCAATTGATTCAATTCGATGCTATGCCCTCAAAAAATGGTTTTGAAACGTTCGCTGTACTGACCAATCTTGAGGAGAAAATGCAGCGAGAGGAATCGCAAAATGCAGCTTTGAGGATTCAGGCGATCGGGCAACTTGCAGGTGGTATAGCGCACGATTTCAACAATATACTCTCAGTAATCGAGGGATACGCGAGCGCTCTTCTTAGGATTTCACCACCCGACGAGCCTGCCTATGTTGCTCTTCAAGAAATTTGTTCGGCGAGCGCTCACGGTTCCTATTTGACAAAGCAGATGTTAGCATTCAGCGACCGCCAAGTGCTTCGTCCCAGTCTCCTTGACTTGAACGCCATGATTGTGGAAACCCTGCCTTTACTCATGCGCCTGGTCGATCCAAAAATAGGTATAGAAACGAACCTTGGAGAAAATCTAAACCGCGTCTGGGCCGAATCCGGACAGGTTTGGCAAGTGTTGATCTGCCTCGTATTTCACGCTGGTGAAAGAGTTCAACAACGTGGGAAAATTCGTATCCAAACTTGCCATGCAGAAAGAGAGATAGAGCCCGATTTTGAGATAGAAACAGAAGGTGGTAGAAAAGTCGAGTCCACGCGATTTAC
>JBBRGW010000116.1:0-9885 GCA_038223525.1 Pirellulales bacterium | reverse complement strand
GCCAAGGTTGAACACAGGTAGCAAAAAGTAGCTTGTCCGCGAACACATTCGATGTCTCGAAAAAGCCGTCTTGATCAAGATCTTGAAGCACAACGATTCGGCTCTTGGGTGCATTGTCAGGATTGGGGTAATCACCCATTTCGACAACCCACATGCGACCGTGCTGATCAATGCGCATGGAAATGGGGTCCACAATTTGAGGCTCGGATGCCACCAATTCAACGCGGAAGCCCGGCTCAGTTTCGATCCATCGAAGGCTTTCGATCGGGCTGGCAGGAGAGCTCGGCTTGGATTGCAGGGACAAAGGTGTGTCGGTTTTTTGTCTCGTCTTCAGAGTTTGCATGGCACGGATAAGTCCATCGACCATTTTTGGTTCGGCTTGCTCCTCGAGGCAGCTTGAACGGCACCGCCAAGTGGTATAGCCACCTAATTGAAATAGTTCGGGAGGAGGGATGTAGCCTGAGTGTCCGTTGGCTAGTCCGATATTCATGGTCAAGCGAAATGGGCTCGCTTGCCTCAGTTTTAAACCTGTTTCGTTATACGATTCGCATGGGTTTGCAACGATAACGAAATCGTTTAGCCCGATCGTTTGCAAGTTGAGTTTACGAGTCGGTGGCAATTGGCTGAGAAGTACTGTTTCTCTTGCGTAGTTTTCATCCATGGTCCTTGGCAATCGTTCTTGCAGATGCGTCTCGATGTAGCGGCTGGCGGTTGCGACCTCGGCTTCGCTCGGCATGCGAACAGCTAGTTCGATCGATTGAAGCTCAGCGTCGAGAGTGGCTTGGGATGAGTAAACGATGGACGGCAGCGCAGACAAGATTTTATCGGAGACGTAGTTGCCAACCTCGACATGTGTGAATGGAGCGGCCGATCTGCTGAAGTCGATGCAGTTTGCATTGCCACTGGTGGCGTTTGCCATGAGACCGACGAACCCATCAGGGGCATCAGGCCTAAGCGATTTGGCCAATCGATCGCAAACCACTCCGAAATAATCGGCTGACAGATTAGGCGCTCCGGCGTAGTGCGTACTAAAAGAAGCGAGGACGGATATTGGTCTCCCCTGCAGGTTTTGTATTGAAAGAATGGGAACCAAAGTATCGACGGGGCCAATAGGAGCCAACTTATTTGGATTGTCGTGACCAGGGTTCATGCTAACCGAGTCGCTCGCCCTGCCAGAGAAAGGTGACGAATTCGCCTTGCCCGGTTTCATCATCCAATCGCGGCAGTAAATATACTCATCGCACACGACAGATGACGTACCCCATTGGGCAGGAATCATACGTTTCTGAGCCTCCGCGATGCCCTCCGCGATCCAGTCTGGCAGTGATTCGGCATAGTCTTGTTGAACCGGTGTTCCGTGCACACCATCCACCGCTACCGCGGAATGTGTATGTGTTGCCGCGATGAGAACTCGGTTCGGTGAGATTCCAGTGAGAGTTTGGGTTGATGCCTTGGCTTTGTCGATCAAACTCAATGGCAGAATGCAGTTGTCGACAATGCAAATGGCAATTTTGTTTTTGCCATCGCCGAGGACCAAACATCGAGCGTGCAAAGGGTCGTTGATGCGATCGACCTGTTTGCCGGATATGCCGCCATTGACCCAGACGGGTAAATGGACGGGATTTATATTCTTGGCGTAAGCACCTGCGAGGAAGTTGCCGTCGGCTGCGGATAAATTCTCTGGAGTGAAGGAAACGAACGCGAGATAGCAAGCAGCAAGTCCAGCGGCAGCGAGGCGAAACGGAGGGTGGCTACCGGGTCCGTATGATGTCGGGAGCATAAGCGTAGGCAGTGTTTAAGTGTTCGAGGCGAGTGGTACATGGTTTCTGAGGCCTGGGCCAACCTTTATTTTAAACGAAAAGTGGTCTCCGTGTCGAGAAACGAGTGAAGCACTTCTGTTTAGCCCGTGCAGCGGCGGGCGTCGCTAGGCCTCTTGTAAGTCGATCGGCAGAATGTAAAGTACCGGAGGATGAGACCAATGTCCCGTCCGTTGATTCGTTCGGGACAATGGTCCCAAACTGCGACTGGTATAACACAGCTTGCCGCTCGCCTAAGAGCGAAGCGAGGCTCCTAATGAGCTACCGACCGCAAGGCTCGGCAAGAAGCGTAATACCGGTGCATCATTTTGTTTACAGACTATTTGCCAATGCGGATCAAATGCTAGCATGCCCGAGATTTTTTTGCGAATATCCCGTAGGAACGCTGTTGTTTGCCCGAAGTTTGCTATACTCCCCAAATAGTTGGCATGATGCTGAGGAGCGTCTCGGTATGAACTGGAAAGTAGTCCAGTTCAGACGTCTCATAGCGAATGACTTGCTGCATAAGGGTGAAATTCGAATGACTCGTATTCCCATTAGCCAAGCTGACGAACACGCACGTCGGATGAAGGAACGTCTGGAACTGAGCACAGCCGAGATCGGCTTGCAAGTTCGAACGACGAACTGTCTGGAAGAGAAAGGGATCTTTACGGTTCGCGATCTACTTCAGAGTTCTCCAGATACCCTCTTGAGCATCGCGAACTTTGGCGAGAAGACACTTGAAGAAGTGTACTTAGCGCTCGAAAAGATCGGGTACAATCGCGAATGGCGCAAGCCACGTTAGGTTGCTTTGCAGATTACTCGGCCAAGCTGATTTCGCGAAACTCTAGAAGCGATCCCTTTTCGAATTCGACATTGCGGATTGCCAGCGCGAACTCGACACGCGATTGATGGTAACGAAGTCGCGCGTCCAGGAGTCGCCGATGTGTATCGAGCAATACGTCCAGCGCAGGGTCTTGCCCTGATTCCCATTTGGCTTGCAAGCTTTGCAGTTGTCTTACGATTTCACCGAGTCGCTTTTCCTGCAATTGCATGGAATCAAACGATCGCTTCATTTCGTTCATCGCATTGCTTAGGCCATAGAGTACGACTCGCTCTTGCTCCTTAAGTATCTCGGCTTCGCGATGGAGCGCTAGCTGGGAATTCCGGACGGCCGAAAACGCTTTGCGGAATCCGACGGGCAATGTGTACTCGAGTCCTGCTTGCCATTCCTGGTAATTGCCGTCGAGCAAGTTGGAGATCGCGTCCGACTTTGTGTTGTCGTTGAGGAGTTCCTTGCCGAAGCCACGAAATCGATATCGGCCCACCAAGTCGAGTTGGGGTTTAAGGAAGTTACGATTCGCGATCAACTCTAATTCACGCTGCTTGATCACCCAGCGTTGACGTCGGATCTCCTCGCGGCGCAAGATGGCTTCGTTGCTGGAGCTGTTCCAGTCGTAAAGCATCGGCGCTTGCGACGGGTCATCGATGGGGCGAATGAGTCTGCCGTCATTGATCTCCATCCCCACGATCAGTCGAAGCCGTCGTTCGGCAACCCGCAGCCCGCCGTTGCCTCGAAAACTGCCGCCGGCGGAGCCGTTGTTGGTTCGAGTTCCATCGATAGATCGTCCGTTGACCGAATCGATCACGTCCGATTCGAAACGGAAGTACTGCTCCATGGCTTGTGCGGCATCGCCGGTGCCTTGGGTGGCATTTTGGGCTGCGAGTTTTTTGGCGGTCAGCAATGCGACATCGCGCGCGTCGACTTTGGCTTCCAGGTCTCGAAATGCGAAGTGCAAGTCCCAATACGCGTTTTCAACATCGGCCACCAAATCTCGCAGCGATCGCTCGAAGTCGGTCAAGCTGATGTCGGATCGAACGCGACCGATCAAAAAGCCGTTGATTTGTCCAGGCCGAGCCCCTGGACCCGCGATGCGGTTGAATTCGGTCCCTGCGCCCTGAAGCAGTGGTTGGCGAACTTCGGATTCAACGATCTGATCGAAAGAAGAGCGACCGACCGAATTGGAAAGTTGGTTGTTGTTGTCGTAGGTGGTAAAGTTGCGGACCGACATCAGACTGCCGGTGCTTGATCGCTTGCTAACTCCTAATTGGTAGTTATGCAAGTCCTGTTGAAAGATCCCTTGGTTGCCAAAGAAGCGGTTGTTGAGTTGTCGGTCGTTCTTTTCGAAGAAGGCAGACGAATGTACGATCGCATCGAATTCGGAAAGCGCGGCTTCCTCGCCAAATCGGGGATCGGTAAACGCCAAAGCGGGATCGTTGGTGCTAGTGCTCGCCTGTGGGGTTCTGAGAACGGTACCTCCAAGATCCCTCATGATCTTCGAGTTGGATAGAGCGAGTCGGACCGCTTCTTGCAATGTAAGGTTTAAAGTCGTTTCTTGAGTGACGTGCGAGAGGTCGAGGTCCAGCGGCGAAGAGCCAGTGTCCGACGTTGGACTGCACGCAGTGATGGGCGGGTCGCTGCGGTGCAGTTGGTCCCAACGGTACGTTTCGTCGGCTGATGACGCGTGTCGTGTTGCTGCCGGGAAGGGCCGAAAAGATCGATTCGGGAAACAACCAGAATAGAGCAACGAGGCCATTGAGAATGCGAATAGCATCCTAGCCTTCCGTTTGCAAGCAATTCCCGGTTTCTTACGTGCCATGAACCAAACACTTCTTTAAATCCAAACTGGTTCCATTTCCTTCGATGGTTGTGTAGTTCGGTATTGAAAGCTACGATCGTCCAAAGATTCCCGATCGCAACGGTGAAAAGGAATGAATCAAATCCATGGATACGCAATATCAACGGAGTACGAAAAGCTTGACGGTTAGGAAGCCTAGGTAAGGGTAGCGGTAAGGCGCTAGCCACCGTTACTTAGGCGCGCGGCAGAATGGTTTGTACCGGGAGGGAGAGGCTCCTGCCGATCCAAAGCCAAGCTCGGCAGGAGCCTCGCCCTTCCTTCCGAATCGCAGGTAGGTAGATCTCAGCCTGCCGCTCGCCTTATGTGATCGAAAAAACCAACAGCGACTAGCCCCGTGGCGCTCACTAATCGGATGACCTCAAATGGCCGTGATGCAAAGACCCTACTGAATCGATAATGCAACAAAAAACGAACGAGGAGATTGCGGTCGGACGAGTTGACCATTTGCTCAACGAACTAGAGCGCCTTGCGCACTCCGACGTCTCACCGATCTACTTCTATCGGGAAATTCTCGCCCGTTTGAAAATCGTCTTGAACGCCATCGATTGCTGTGTTGTCGCTCGCATCTCTCCAAATCTATGGTGCTCGGTGGCAACCACGAACCCTCTGTTCTCGTTGGAGGCGACGACGCGATTGACGCAGTTTGCTCTCGAAAACGCCGATAAATTGCCGAGACAATGGCTAGAAAGCAAAGAGGACGGCAAGTTTGTTGGCTGCAGCGTCCGCGATGACAATTGGTCGATTGGAGGGATTGTCGCCATACTGCCTCTTTCGCTTGTTGCCCCATTTCACGCGGAACTCCTTTCTGCTATTTCTGAAATTGTGGACACGTACCAATCGAAGCATGAATTTACGCCGTCGATACGTTCAAGAACGGAGATGCGGTCCGTGGTGCGTTCGATCTTGTCCAGCGAGAGCGCAAGGGATGCAACTCAAACGCTGGTCGACGGAGCCCGATGTTTGATCGATGCTGACCGCGTCTCGCTTGTAAGAACAAAAAAGTTAGAAAGCGAAACGAAGACAGAAACAGTCGCGATCAGCGGTCTCGCGAACATGGACCCGCATTCGGAAATCGTTCAAGCGATGAACCGGATCGTATTGGAAGCCGGAGCTGTTCCTGTATCGGATGTGCAGCTTACGCAACTCGCCAAATCAACAGCGACGTTGGTTGCACTCGCGCTCCCAGTTGTCTCTACGAGCGAACCTCCGCAGGAAACAGCGCTTGCCGACGAAAATCATGTGTTGGTGATTGAGTGGGCGGATATGGATCGCTATGCTTCCAATGTGGGCAAAGTCGAAGCATCGCTTCCTTGGCTGACTGACGCTTGGAGGTATCGTTGCCAGCCCACAAGCCAACGTGCGCACTCGAGCCGCACGGCGCGTTGGGGGATCGGCGCTGCCTGCTTGCTTGTGCTAGGGTTCTATTTCTTTCTCCCGACCGAGTTGATGATACTATCCGAGGGGACATTGCAGCCTTCGGTGCAACGCTTTGTTTTTTCTCCAGCCGAGGGGTACGTCGACAAGATCTACGTCGGAGATGGACAGCACGTCGAACCAGGTGAATTGGTCGTGACTCTGAGTTCACCCGCGTTACAAATGCAGATCAACCAAATGGAGGCAGAAATCGGGTTGGTCGAACAAAAGCGAGTTGGAATCAATTTGACAATCAATCAGTTGCGGGCGACCGATGAGCAATCGAGTTTGGCTGGCAGTCGCTTGGCGGGCGATGTCCAAGAATTGGAGGCAAAGCTTGCTAGCTTGATTGCTCAAAAGGGCATACTGGATCGCGAGCAAGATCGCATGCTTCTCCGCAGTCCCATCCACGGAACCGTCCTCGCTTGGGAGATCGAAAACTACTTGGAGAACCGTCCCGTTCGTCGCGGCGATCCTCTCTTGCGAATCGCTGCCCTGGAGGATCGATGGCGATTGGATGCAGCGGTTGTAGATTGGGAGTCGGGCTATGTGGTCCAGGCTAATCGTGTAAGGCGTGAAGCCGACGAGCCTTTTGCGGTCGAATTCGTTTTGGCGTCTGCGACCAACCATCGACTTCGCGGCAAGATTACCTCGATTCGGAACTCAATGTCGGAAATCGATGGTTATCAAAGGCTGGAGGTGGCCATCGAACCCGACTTGCCCATGGAAAGCCCGCGGCTGGGTACAACGGTATCGGTTTCTATTCCCTGCGGTCAATTTCCTCGATGGTTCGTTTGGACACGAAGCGTTTTGGATGCTGCACGCCGCCGATTTTTGCTTTGATGGGGAGTGTTTCAATGAAGTGGTTTTGTTTGGCTGGAATCATTTTTCTACACTGGAATTTTTGTCTGAGTGTTCCATCGCAATCGGTAGCCGATGAAATTGCAGTCAAGAACGCAGTGTTGAAACCCTTACAGACGGTATCGGTAGCGGCTGGCGTTGCTGGGGTTATCGATCGAGTTCTGGTAACCGAGGGTGACTTGGTCTCCGACGATCAGACGGTCGTTCGTGTTCGATGCGACGAAGCCGTGCTCAATCATGAACGAGCCAAACTATCTTTTGAGACGGCGATCGCCAAAGCAGCCAGGGATGTTGATATTCGGTTGGCTCAAAAGTCGGCGCAGGTAGCTGAACAAGAGCTTGGGCGGACTCTGAAAGCGAACGCTCTCGCTGCTGATACTTACCCGGCAAACGAAGTGGACCGGTATCGACTGGTGTTCGAAAGGTCCAAGATTGAGGTGGAACGCTTTACGCTGGATAAGCAGCTCGCGGTGTTGGCGCAGAAGCAAGCGGAGATAGAAGCCAGGCAAACCCAGCAAGCGATCGACCGACATAACATACGCAGCCGAACTCAATCGATGGTGGTATCTGTCGATAAGCATGCGGGCGAATGGGTGGATCCCAGCACTAAAATATTGGAGCTGATGTCAATCGATCGTTTAAGAGTCGAAGGCTTTGTGGACTCGAGCGAATCGTTGGATCTGAAGAAGGGCAAGTTGGCGAAGGTGGTCGTGATAATCGGTAAGTCTCCTCAAAACGTGCAGGGGGTAGTGTCGTTTGTGAGCCCAACCGCGAATCCTGCCAACGGGCAGATACGCATTTATATCGAAGTTGAGAATCAAAATACACGGTTTCGCCCCGGAATGGTTGTCACTGCGACGATCGATAAACAGTGAATGCAGTGATGGCAATGAAGGCAGCAGCAATTCCGGTTTCGATACGTTTGAGAGCAGATCTTAAATGGAGCCCCTACGCAGACGACAAGCCGAATCTTTGGGTGGCCCACGATCCAGTTCATCGGGAGTTTTATTTTTTCAGCACTGCCGAAAGGTTGATCGCAAGTCTTCTCGACGGGAACCATTCGCTCGGCGAAGTTGTCGAGAAGTGCCGGTGTGAATACCCAACGGTGACCGAGAAGTTTGTATCGCAATTAATCCGACGACTCGATCAAGCATCTTTGCTATTGCATCGGGATTGGAAACCTTTACCGAGAATGGGGAGTCGTTGGTCAAGTCGCTCTATGGCTTGCGTCAACTCGCTCTTGGCATGGCGCATCCCTTTGTTCAATCCCTCGCGTGCGATTGATTGGTTGGAGCCAGTAGGTCGTGTCTTCTTCAGTAAGTGGTCGCTGATGATCCTCGTTTTTTCGGTTTTTGGATGTTTACTCGTATTAGCCAATCGCGGTTCGGTTTTGGCTGCCGATCTGACGGCCATGAGTTTGACGCTGCGCGGTGACCGATGGTTGATTGCTGCATCGCTTCTCTTTTGTATCAAAGTGATGCATGAAGTTGGGCACGCACTGGCATGCAAAACGATCGGGGCGAATTGCAGAGAGATGGGTTTGTTTGTACTCTTTGGAGCTCCCTGCATGTACTGTGATGTGAGCGACACTTGGCGAGTCTCCGATCGTTGGCGTCGTATCTTGGTCTCCAGTGCTGGCATGATCGTGGAGGTGGCGATCGCGGTCGTTGCGACGGTGGTTTGGCTAAGCAGTTCGGAGCCGTGGATGCGGGGTGCCGCGTTGCAAGTCATGTTGTTTTCGAGTGTGGTGACCGTCTTCGTCAACGCGAATCCGCTCCTCCGGTACGATGGATACTATATCCTTTCGGATTGGGTCGGGATTCCGAACCTTTCCGAGCAATCTCGCGATGCGTGGTCGAAGCTCGGGCGCAACATTGTGTTCAATGGACTGCAAGGCTGTTTTGGATGGCGAGAGGTGATGCTTGCGATCTTTCATTTTTTCTCGTCTTGTTACCGTTGGTTCATGATTGCCGTTCTGGTTTGGGGTGTAAACCAATGGTTTCTGGATCGGAGGCTTGGCGGGTTCGGCGGCATATTCACCGCTATCATTTTGGTTGCCGTGTCTACAAGTGCGATGCGGGGATGGAAATCTTTTTTCTTGAACGGAAGCGAAAACTCGCGAGTTAGCTGGTTTCGACTGGGTACGATTGGGATCGCGGGCCTTTTGTTGATTTGGACTCTTTGCGTTTGGAACATGCCCCAATCTGTTTTTGGGCGAGGGGTTCTTGAGTCGTTTGAACAGACCGGGCTCTATGCTAGGCGTTCCGCAATGGTGAATAAGGTCGTCACTGACGGATCGTGGGTCGAGGCCCAATCGGTGGTCGTTGAAACCGAGTCGTATGAACTGGAATTGGAGCGGTGTCGAGCACTGGGAGAGTTTCAGGTTGCGAAGGTTCGATGGCAACAAACAGCCAATCGCTCGGTAGACGATCCGTTAGCGGCTCAGCAAATGGCGGAGCAAGAAAAGAGTAGGATCGCCATCCAAGAGAGAGTTGAAAAGTTGGATCAAGAATTGAGCCAATTGCATATTCGAACGCAAGTCGCAGGAACGTTTTTCCAATCGCTGCGAGAGCCCGTCTGGATCGGGACAGGGATAAACAGAAAGATGCACCGAATGCGATTAGGGGATATAGCACCGGATTGGCCAACGGTGGAGCGCGGTGACGCAATTGGGCGAGTTGCGTTGACGGGTCGTTGGCAGGTCAAGGCCTATATCAATGAACTGAAGATCCGGAGATGCAAATTGGGTGCGAAAGTTCGCGTCCGTTTGGATCAATTGCCGGGTCAAACTCTGGCGGGGCAAGTGACATCGATTGCTTCCGAGAATATCCAAGTCACACCCAAAGAGCTCGTCGGTGATACATTGTTTGCATCGACGCATTCAGAATGGAGAATCGAAGCAAAACCCGAGCGAAACACCTATTCCGTAGTTGTCGAACTCGATACACCTAGGGGGCAAGCGATTTCTAAGGGCCTCGCATCGGTTCAAATCGAAACGGCAACCAGGACGCCAATTGCAGTGTTTGCGGATTGGTTGAAGGGTATCTGGCGATTTGAACGAGCGGCTGGCTGAAATCTGCGATGGGGTTAAAAGTGCGCCTCGAAACGAGCGAGGA
>JBBRGW010000115.1:0-9955 GCA_038223525.1 Pirellulales bacterium | reverse complement strand
ATCCAAGTCGTCAGCGCTGCGAGGCAAATCATCATCGAAATCCAACAGGCCGTCGAACAAGGTTATAGCTCCTGAAACCACGAAAATAATGGAGGATCGGAGTGCTCGTGTGTAAGCAAAGTTCCGGTCTTGAAAACGCGTCATCCGATAGAAAACTCCGCACAACAAACTGTTGAACGGCTAACCCAACGAACTCTTCGTTTTCGTTTCCTAGTACCTTGCTAGAGCGAGGCAGAGGAAGTGTAGCACCTAACTGATTACAGACGGGACTCCGAACATAAATGGTAAATTTTTACGAATAGGGTGGGCCTACCATGGCTCAACGACATGAGTTCGCTTGCGACCGTGCAATTCCACAACACCAGGATAATGGCAGCGGAACTCCAGTGTATTTAACCGAATGCGTTAAAGTGCGCGGGAGCTACGTATTTGCGGAAATATTTACTGACTTTGGAACACGACCGACTCGAACCTTCCTTGACGCTGTAACTCATCGGATCGGCCCTTTACTTGCCAGCAGGGGTTCGCTATTCGTCGGTCGTGTTCTTTGTATTTGGACCAACCGAAGCGAGAACTTTGGGTTGGTGCTTTACTTGACGCGAAAGAATTAGTCGGGGATGCTAGGCTTTACACTGTTCCGGGGAGGAAAGTGCAGGGTTCAATCAAATGGAGTTGGATGGTAGCTGATTCTCGGCGAATCGACCGACATCCTCAAAGGCACTGTTTTTCTCATTGCCCTTGCGTGCGATACCATTCTAACTAGCTTCGCCTCCAGGTCTAGGCGCTTGAACGATAGATTCTGTCAAGCGACAATGGTTCGCTCGAAATGAGCCAGCATGCCCGCGGCTGCGTAACCAACGCGTGTTTCCTTACAATCACATCCCGTACAAAGCAGAATCCATGTCCCAGTTTCTCTTACCCTGCGATTGCGGGGCGAAAATACCTGTCAATCGAAGCCAGGCCGGTATGTCGCTTCCTTGCCCTCACTGCGGGAAATCGATCGACGTTCCCACTATTCGGAAACTGGCTGCCTTTGCAAACGCCGCACCTGTTCAAAAAGAAACCAAAACGAACAGCTCATGGAAATTCCTAGGCCCAGTTGCCGCTCTCGGATTTCTTGTTGGACTCGTTGGATTGGCTTACGGTGGGAGTTTGCTTTACGAACGCTACAGCACGATCTCGCAAGTCACGCGAGCGGGCATGGACCTCAACCGTACCGAAGAGGAGTTCATCGTAGGTGTGCGGGAAAACGCATTGAAAAGCGCACCCGCGGACACTTGGGATTATTGGAACGTTATGCTCGAAGAAGGCCTGTCAGACCCCAAGCCACCCGACCTTGTACGCGTCAAGCGGTACCTCGCGTCGCTGCTACCCACAACCATTGCTTCGCTGATCACGGGCGGAGTCGGTGTACTGGTCTTTGGTATCTCAGCCTACTTCATGCAAGTCCTCAGGCGAACGAAACGATAACGTGACTTGCGGTGCACGAAGCTGCTGCACTTTATCCCCTTTCGCTCCGCACTTTGTCGCCTTTTGCTCCCAACTTTGTCGCCTTTTGCTGCGTACTTTGTCGCCTTTTGCTCCGCAGTTTGTCGCCTTTTGCTCCGCAAAAGATTCGCTTTCAACGCGACCTTTCGCAAAGCGAAAGGCGACGATCCTAAAAAGAATAGATTCACTCCCCCGAAACCCAACCTTCATCGCCTGCGTCGGGACCTTTACGGATCGATGAGTTTGCAGGCATTTTGTGTTCGCTCACCGCTCTGGCTCCCGTTTCTATCTGGGCGAAAACCGTCACGACCTTGACCTCGCGATTGCCCCCCGGGAACGTGACGCTCCCGGTCCGTGCCACAAATACTTCGAGCGGCACTGAAATAGACTCTCCCTCTGGGATGCCTTTTGGCATTTGAATGTAGAACTGCGAGTTCAAGCCAATCGACAGATTGCGCCACGCAAATTTGGTAGGGTTCTTTACCGAAACACAAGGGACTAGGCGACGAGCCTCTGCTTTTTCGTCGGGTGGTACCCACATCGAATCCAACTTTACCAACGCTGGCAGCGTGGGTTCGGGCATCGCAGGAGTGAAAAACGACAGAAGCAACCCACATCCAATCGGCACGCCGATCAATACAACCATTAGAATGGTCAACTGTTTGGAAGTTATCGTCCGCTTGTGTTGCATAGGGGGTCCGTCTTTTGATTCGATGCGATGAATGCTCTACTATCTGCGGAAACTCGGATTTTTCAAGTGGAATCTACGTGGGTAGAAACGGGAACAAATAGCGTGCTGCAAAATGGATCTGACTTCGAGGCGTTGTCGCGAGAACTGCGTTCGCTCGAACAAAAATTGATGGATTGCGATTCTCAAAGCGCTTTTGCGTCGACTAACTTCCCAACTAAGAAACTGCTCTCTTTCTACGATCTCGCTGCCTTGTTGCCTGTTGGTCGAGAGCGAGCTTTGCGCGAAATCGAGCCCTCTTGGCAAATCAACGCTGTTCCGTTGGAGACCAGCCAACTCAATCTACCGCTGGAGATTCAAAACCTCTTAACGCAATCGTTGAGGTGCTGCAACGCTCCGGCTGCACCGATTGTTGCTGTCCTCGGACTATTGAATGCAGGCAAGTCCTCGCTGGTGTCAACTTACCTCTCCGAAGAAAACCGCAGACGGATCCTGGTAGGTTCAGCCAACTCGCAAGGGACTCATCGGTTCGTCCTTTGGCTCCCTCAGTCATGGAGTCAGGACGAAGCCATTTGGAACTCTATCCAAGAACGACTCAAGGTGGTTTTTGGATGCGATAGCGAACAACTATCCGCGGATGCAGACAAAGCGATGGCCCAATACAACGACACCACACCGAGAGTCTACCTCGATCCATCGGGTGTGGAACGGTCACGAGCGACCATTCAAATCCCGTTGGTAGCGCTCGACCCGCAACTCGATCGTTGGGGATTGGCCTTGATGGACTGCCCCGATGTGCAAACAGGCTTCTTACCAGATCGCGCGCTGCCGAACGTGCAAACGGATAACACCAACGCGATTTCAGGTGAGGCGCTTTTTCATGAACGCTCGCAGTCGATCGCAGATGCTAGACTCGCGGTTCTAGCCAACGCTGCGCCGGTTTGCTCGGCTTTTGTGGTCGTGCTTCCGGCCAACGCCATGCACGATCAAACCGTTAGTCGCTTGCTGCGCGTGGTCGGCGACCGAATGCCAAACGTCAAGCAGATACTTGCGGTCAATCGCGTCCCACGCAAATACGCAACCGCTGAAATCCAATCTGACTTGACCAAACTCTACGGGGAGCATTCGATTAGTCGGCAATATATGGCTTACGGGTTCGATGGACCACAGCAACGCGATCGATTGCCATCGAGTCCCGAAGGACTTCATTTGGATGAGCATGCGCCGCTCCCGCTTTTCTTCCGTATTGATACAAAGCCGATCCTCCAGCCCCCAGAACCAATTCCGACCGAGGACTGGCTGTTAAACATTGGATCGCAACTAGACAAACGAAGTTTGCTCGAAGATGCGTTGGCATCAACCATCGCGAAACTAAGAGCGCACATCCGGCAAGCGATCGCACAATCGTACGCGTTCGTTCGCGATACATCGGCGATTACCGATTCGCTTCGCAGCGCAGTTGCGAACGCATGTCTGGACTTTTCGATGGAGGGTAGCGGGACGAGTTCAACCAAGATTCGACTTCAAGTTTCCAGGCAGATCATCCAACAAGTGACTCAATCGTTAGAACGAACGGCTCCTTGGTGGGCAATGCCGGGTCGGTGGACAGCTCGAATTGCAGAGACGAGTAAAGCCAATCTTGCATCGGCCACGCATTGGCTTCAATTGCCTAAGTGGTTTACGGGGAAAACGGAAGCGATTGGGCGTTGGATACGGGATGGTTGGTCCTCTGGTAACTCGGCCAAAATCGTCACCGCCGACCAATTGATGGACCATCTACAACATCATGATCGACGAGGTGCGCTGAAGCTCGATGAAGAACCGGATGACGATGGCTCCCAAGAACAACATGGTTCCCAGAAACAGCACGGTTCCCAAAAACAGCGAGTGCGAATAGCCTGCCAACGAGCCATCGATCGCTTTCAAAAAGAGAGCACGATCCAATTAGATGATGCTCAGTTGGATCTGTTCACATCGAAGATGTGGAATGAGATGCCGATGTCGAAGAGGCTTGTAACCGGCTTTGCTCCGGCCGGGATCCTGTTTGCACCACTATTGGCTGTGGTGATGGTGCCGCTGGATTTTGGCGGGTCGGCAGTATTGGTCTTTGCGTCCTTGAAGGAGCTGCTGCTTGCAGGTGCAGCGGGCGTGGGGCTTATGATGGCAAGTTCCGATTCAATGCCGCAAATCGCAGAATCCGAGGCCGCTTGGCAACAACTAGGAGATCTTTACGCCGTACTATGTGACGAACTCGGACTCATGCGTCCGACGCCAGACCGGTACCCTCGAATGGGCCACGGTATTCAGTCTAGACAAATGCTTCCAAGCCGAATTCCACCCGTACCCGCGGAAAGCTGCGTTCCGATTGTCTATGACTTAAATCAAAGTGTGCTGGCCGAGATCGAGGCTATTTTGAAACGCCTTTCTTAATGGGTGTTTCTACTGATGCCCGCTTGCGCGATGCTTTTGCCGCAATGGCGTGTGCTGTCCAGCTGGCTCTTGCTCGAAAGCCGATTCGAGCAAGAGATGGCAACCAATAGTCATATCGCAAACAACCCGCCTATTGGCGATAGCCCATCCGAATATACGACGTCTGCAGCAGAGCCGCGATAGCGGCGGCACTAAATAGCCGTGGGGCTTGCCCCACGGTTTGAACTCTTGAGTTTTGCTGAGCCGTGAAACGGCGCCACCGATCTAATGATTTGCCGCACGGATGGCTCCGTTGCACGGCGTTCCAATTCGTTTCTTGACAGAGAGTCCGCGGGGTGAGCAAAATCCAAGACGACTGTGATATTTATTTCGAACTGAAGTGACGCGTAGCGCCGTTTCACGGCTCTCCATTTCGGCGTGACGCTGGAACCGTGGGGCGAGCCCCACGGCTATTGAAATGCCGCCGCTATCGCGGCTCGAATCGCAGCCGCATCTAGCCCTAAGTTTGGAATCACGTCAAAACGGCAACTCGCTCAAAACAGTGGCACCCAAACGGGGCACCCAAACGGGGGCACCCAAACGGGGCCACCCAGCCAAGGGCACCCAAACGGGGCCACCCAGCCAAAAACCAACCTGGCACTCCCAGCTACTGCACCCCCGCAGTTCTGCGATGAATACATCGGTGCCAAATGGCTATCAATTGCTTTCGTTCGAAGAATTGTTGACGGTTTGACGAGAAATCGCGCAGTGAACGAACCAACCAACGGTTAATACAATCCTATAGCCGGCATTCGCACACGGCGGGACTGGCGGGTGCGACCCTACTTGGATGTGATTCGAATGATGGCGTCTTCGGTGCGAAGGATCAGATCGTTACCGATGATCGCGGGGCTTGCCAAGATGGGGCTGTCGAAGTTACTTTTCGATACGACCGTCAGGTCCTTGTCTGCCTTGACGACCGTAACGACGCCTGCTCTATCGGCAAGATAGAGCAAATCGCCTGCTAGGATTGGCGATGCGGAAAAATTGCCGCCGATGCGGTTGTGAGCTAATTCATTTCCGTTGGTTGCATCGTAACTGGTCAATATACCGGCATCGCTAATTGCATAAATAGTACCGTTGCACGCAACGGCGCTTGGCATCGTCGGAACTCCTTTACTGGCTCGCCAAGCCGTATGGGTTTTGGTGACATCGCCGGAACCTTCGGGGTGGATTGCAACGAATGCAGGTTTCATATATCCAGTCGATATCACGACGACACCGCTCTCGTAAATCGCCATCGGTGTTGTGGAAAATCCATCGCCACAATCGACTCGCCAAAGCTCATCTCCAGTTTCGGGATTGTAGGCGACGGTCCATTGCGCGCCAGGAACTACCGCGATGGCGCGTCCCTCGGCTTGAATCACAAGCGGTGTTGAATACGCCTTCTTGAACTCGTCATGGATTGCGCGAAGTGGCGGCCAATTGGTTTTCCATGCGGGCGTACCGTCCTCAAGATTGACAGCCGCGACATACTGTTGATCGATTCCATTGCAGACCAATAGAACTTTGTTTCCAAATACGATGGGTGAACTACCCGGACCTACGCTGTAGTCCACAACCAGTTTTGTCGACCAGATGGCTTTGCCGTCGTTTGTGTTCAAGCACCAAGTCCCATAATTTCCAAAGTGACAGATGACACGTTCGCCAACGATCGCAGGGGTCGGGGAAGCGTAAGAGTTCATGGGGTTGATGGGGGCAGGATGAGCGGAGGTTGCAAGAACGATGTCATGAAGTAGTTTTCCGCTCGCGACATCCAAACAGATGGCATGGAACTCGACCGATTGCGCCATTGTCATGAGGTCCGCAAACGGGTCTGCGGCTAGTTCTGCAGTGATTGGAGCCCGAGACGACTTGGTCGCAATTGCCGAAGTGAACCAAACTTGGCCGTTGGAAATGACGGGAGACGACCAACCGATGCCATGGGTGTGCGTCGACCAAACTTGGTTCTCTTTATTCGCCAGATCGGTTGGCAGGCTTGTATTCGCACTCGCGAGCCCATTCCCGTTTGGGCCGCGAAACTGGGGCCAAGAGGTATCGTCAAATGTCGCAAAAGCGCAGTCTGTGGACTGGATTAAGGCCAGCGAAGTCCCCAAAAACAAAAGTGGGTAAGGTAACAAGCGCATGGGTTCTTTTCTATAAACTGAATACTTAGGCGAGCGACAAGCAACTATCGGACGATTGAGCTCGCAGCCCGAGAGGTGCGTTTAAAAGCGGCACCGAGCGTCTTCAATTGGTCGTCAAGCTCGGACATTCGAGACTTCCAGTTATCGTGTGCGCGGACATGTTCGTCACCCAGTTGCTCCCAATGCGCATCTAGGGACAGCAGTTCGCTGTTGAGCAGTTCGGACCCTCGACGGCTAGCTTGCACTCGCTTCTTTTCTGAGTCTGCCGTGTGCCAGGTTATGAGAATCGTCTCCAAGGTTGCCAAACTAGTTGGATCCACTTCAATCAAAAGATCGTTTTGAGCCTGCTCATCCGAAGGTGTTGTACCGATCAGCTTTCCGAGGATGAGGCTTTTCTCGTTCGAAGGAGAGGGATCCATTGCAATCGTCTTGGTGTCTGGCATTTCCA
This sequence comes from Pirellulales bacterium, assembly GCA_038223525.1. Lineage (GTDB taxonomy): Bacteria > Planctomycetota > Planctomycetia > Pirellulales > Pirellulaceae > JBKCUI01. Next base: position 2,736 of record JBBRGW010000115.1, on the reverse strand, counting down.
AGCAGCATTGCGTCGGCATCGAAATGGTGGCTGCCCAACCTTGGTTTGCATGTTGGATTTTGGTGGAACTCATGCCGCGCCGTCCGTCCATTTTCTCAAGGGTAAGTTGTATTTGCAAGGTGTCAGACTGAGGCAATGCAATTTGTTGAGCAGTGCAAGTCATCCACGGAGGTACTTCTGGTGCTGCGGCGTTGTTGAGTCGCAATGTTACCGTCGGTTTCTGTGCATCCAAAAGGGTACGGCTGGATAGGTTCCAAAACTGGAGCACAAAACTAGATTCTCTCTCCTCATTGTTTTGAGGTGGCAGTTGCATTCGACCATTAATTCTTCCTGTAGAGCATTGAGTCAATCCGACTGCGAGATTCGACAGGCTTGCCGTTTGCATGTCGTTTCTTTTTTCTCTTTTAGTTCCGAATCGATCCCGTTGTACGAGCGATGAATCTTGAAGAGAATTCAATGAGGAAACGGCCGCTTGAACGATAGGTCGGCTTGAGTTCCATTCCTTCGCGATGGCAATCTTTGCGATATCGAGTGCAGCTTGTTTGGCTCGTTCTCTATCCAGTTCAGGCTCAAGGCTGGCTTTGGAAACGACCTGCTGTTGTGCCGAGAGTTTGAGGGCATTGATTGCCTTATCCGCCTTTTTTCGAGCGAGTCCGTCTTCGGCGATCGATTGCCTCAACGAAGCGATCTCTTTTGTTGCGTCCTCAACGATAAATCGCTGCCTAAGGACGTTGAGTGATCCATCCGAGGGGAGGACTTCAGCGAGCCGCTGTGCAATCGACTTGAGCTGCGATGAGATCTTCTGCTGTGTCTGGTTTTGTTTAGCGGATTCTTCCGTCAATCTCATTTTGATGGGCTGAACTAGGGATTCGACCCGTGCGTTCGGTGAGTTGCTGACGTTATCTTGAGTTAGGAAGCGGATGTTTCCTGCTTCGATTGCCGACGGTACGGATCTATTATTGGGGGTGGTGATTTCCCAACTAACGTCGGATGCAAGGAAACTTTCGACCTTGAGATTGCGATAGAATATACTGTCCCAACTGAATTTAAGGGCGGCCTGCCCAATCTTGATCGGAGCACGTGTCTTGTTGAGATCGTTCGGTGCGACGAGTTCGTTCGGTAGGATAACGTCGCTCGTTGGGATGAAGATGTCGCTCAAGGCGATGGTGCTGTCGCGGAGGGACACTCGCGAGGAGCCTATTTCCACCTGGCCACCTAGAAGTTCCGAGAGTCTAGCTTCCATGCGCGATCGCATGAATGGTTGGAAGCAGCAGATGCCGCCTCCGACTGTAAGCGTTGCGACAAACAACCGTCGACGAAACGTCATGCCGTTTTCTCCGCGGACTTTCGAACTGTTTCTCGCGTGCCATTGATATGCCAGAGCAAGTATCTGAGCGATTCATCTCGGCCGTTGTTCGAATGCGGCGCGTGCCCTGAATCAAAGGAAAGTGAGGAGTTGGTCTGAGGAACATTCGTTGCAGAGGACGTGACGTTGGTGTCTTTATCTTTGCTTAGGATCGTTGCGGTGTTGCCAGCAGGCATAGAAATTCCTTGTGTTGAAGAAACTGCAGAAGAGGGGTGGCTGCTATTGTTGGGTAGCTTCTCTGCAGGACTTGGATGTCGATATCGAACCACCTCGATAACTGTCTCGCGAAGTAGGGTGTCTTTTCCATCCCAATGGCTATCGCCAGTAAAGATGGTTGGCATCAACCTCTGTTGGATTTTGCGTTCTGTTCGTCGGGCTCTACCGTTGTCTCCCGGTTTTTCGTTAGCCAGTATTTTGTCTGCTGATTCCGGGAGTGAATTCTGTTCGGCAGGTAAATTGACATCCGCAATTTTATCATTTTGTGTGAGAAGCTTGAGTGCTGGCAACGGCTTGTCTTGCCGAGTTTTGGACTGCTCTGCAACGGACTTGCGGTATTGGATGGCATTGTCGACAACCTGTTCCAAGGCGATGTGTTCCAGTTGGCGATTCGCTTTAGAAAAGGACCAGAGACACAGTGCGTAGGAAGGGAGCAGAGAGATCATCCCGATACCTAATCCCCCTAGGACCAACGCATTTTCTAAACAGGTCCAGGGGAGCATGGGGAACTGGTAAAGGAAGACGATGCCTCCCGCGATCCATGATTGTCCGAGCAGAAAGGTCCCCACAAAGTTCGTCGTCGAGACGAACAAGCCGCAGAGGCCATGCACGGCCATCGCAGTACAACAAGCGATCAATTGATTGACGCGAAGGAAAGCAACCATAGCCAAAAGCGATACGGCAACCAAGTTGTCTTTCGGGATGAGCCCAATCATCACCCCGATCGCAACGCCCCAAGCAATTTGCGACGGTTTGCGATTCTGTGAAAGGACCGCAATGATTCGTTTTGAATTTCTGCCGATCCGAGAAAACATGGTCCCTGCTGGATTCTTTTGGACGCTGAATAGCCAACGTTCAGTGCGGAATGGAAATCGATTCAGCCAAGTGACGCATTCCTAATGCGTTCATGAAACATCGGTAAGTGGCTCAGTAAAAATACAGACGAATACATCGACAATGACGATTTTGCCGATGTTAACTTCAATTTTAATGCTATCGAACAAGCCGGTTTGCACTCTTCGGTTTCATGATTACGCTCTACATTGGCAATTGTAAAACCGATTTCCCCTGGCCACTAAAAACCGAGTGCTCTCAATGAATGAACCGTTTGAACCTGATTCGAGAGTGGAAACTATCGAGTTGGATCAATTTCT
>JBBRGW010000114.1:0-9976 GCA_038223525.1 Pirellulales bacterium | reverse complement strand
CACGGAAACCCCTATAAATAAAGGAAATTCCCCAAGCCAAGAATCCTAAGTGGACCGCTTCCAATTCGCGTTCACCCCAACTCGGGAAAACGCAGCATAAAGCAAAAAACACGAAACTGCGCCATCGTACATCGCGGCTCGACCGACTGGAACGCAAGGTTCGTTAGCTAATGAACCTGATTCACCCGTGACGCGTTTGTCACGGGGGTCTTCGAAACGGTCGGTCTTTTTTCTAGCCAACGAACCTAGTTCACCAGGCGGCACGAGGCCGCCGGGGTATTTCATAGAACAAAAGCTGCGCAATCCAAAATCGCCGCAATACCAGTTTTTTAACAGCCCAGGCTAAGGCCCTTCGCCGAATCAGCCGGAACGCGTTAGCGTACGGTTCACTTATGTGATACTGAATGCGTGGCGCATCTGATTTTGGCCTAGCCACATGAAAAAATCCCCTACTGTTGTCGCCCATACTTTATGGTGTACTAGCTTGGCAGTACATTTCCGCAGTACGAAACTCAGTTCTGCGGGGTCGCACGTCGTTATGACGGTACGCTTGAACGCGCGTCCGACCAGGGAAAAATTTGGCAATTCATCAGGGTGATAGACGGGGCTCGAACCCGCGACCTGCGGAACCACAATCCGCCGCTCTAACCAACTGAGCTACTACCACCGTGTGGGAAAAAGTTTAGTGGCTCGCCGACTGTCCGTCAACTACTTGGGACCACGTTCCGCAGCCTTGACGACAAGTTGATTCATGACCCGCTTGATACCGGAAGTGCTTGAAGCGACCGATCCGGCTGCGATTTTTTGGTGAGGTTGCGTGACGGTGCCCGACAATGTGGCAAGGCCCTTTTCGACCGTTACCGTCACTTTGCACGGAGTACGAATGCCTCGCATGGCTAGTTTATTGATCACCGATTGCGTCAGTTTGATATCTGCACTGCTTTGGGCCATCGTTCGTACTCGTATTGCAAAAGAACAAAAAGTAACCTGTTCACCTTACCGCATTGCTCTCTGAATCCCCAGTAATTCCAAAAAAACGGAAGAAATAGATGACTGCTCGCGGTCGCTCAACGTGCGTTTCGTCCCATAGGCTTCGATGTTATCCTTTAGGTTCGAGAACATTGCGTTCTCATTACCCATCGCGCAACTAAGGATAAATACCGTGGATGACTCGGACGATACGGAGACCCAAGACCGCCCAACCGCATCTGCCCCGACTGGCACCCCACCGATTGCAGCTCCCGAATGGAAGCCGATTACGGCCAAACAGCGCCGAGTGCTCGGGACGCTCATGGAAAAGTCTAAGACGACGCCAGACGCTTACCCTATGACCTTCGCCGGCCTATGTACCGGTTGCAATCAAAAATCAAATCGGGCACCGATTTCGAACTATAGCAGCGAACAAGTGGAAACGATCGTCGATGAACTCCGCGCCATAGGCGCCTTGACGATCGTTCAGGGACTTGGTCGCAACACTAAGGTCCGGCACTACGCTTACAACTGGCTTGCAATCAGCAAGACCGAAGCGGCCGTGATGACCGAATTGTTGCTCCTAGGCGAACAGACTTTGGGCGAACTGCGAACGCGAGCCGCTCGCATGGAGCCGATCCATGATCTGCAACATATGACCGAGCTGTTCAACGAACTGAAACGCCGCAATCTCGTGGTCGAACTGAGTCCACCAGGTCGCGGCCAAATGGTAACTCATAATCTGTATCCTGAATGGGAACTTGAGCAGCTTCGCAAAACGGTCATCGCTGGGATCAGCGCCAACAGCGATACCGATGAGCCAACGAGTGTTCCTAGTCGTTCTGCTTCGTCAGGTGCAACATCGAACGCAGAATCAAACCTACGTATCCAAGTGTTGGAGTCGGAAATGGAGTCCCTCAAACAGTCCGTCAGCGATTTGCAATCTAGACTGAGTCGACTCGAGAAAGATCTCGGAGTCGTTTAGGGTTGAACTCCCTCACTGCAGGTACGATGAGGGATTGGAGGGCGGCGTGGCCTTTGCTTTGGCCACTAAACTCCTTCACCCCCGGCCATAGGTCGAACAGTGTTCTGTTACAAACTCCTTACATTTGCCGACCTGTTTTTGGAGCAATCATTCGATAACAATGGTAGAGTCGAATATCACTTCTATGGCAATGTTGTTGAGGATCTATGATGACGAAACGAATGCGACGACCCGATCGGTTGCGATCCAGACTGCAATTTGCACTTCTGATTCTTACTGCCTCGCCCTATGCGGTCGCTCAAACAAAGACTTCGGACAGTATCGCGTCTGAGAAAGCAGTTGATAGCAAAGTTGTTTCGGTCGCTCTCTTCAAGAATGGTCTAGCCATCATAAAACGCCAAGTGCCATTGCAAGGTGCTGGCGTCTACCGAATTGAAGACGTACCTGAACCAGTTCACGGTACCTTTCTCATCGAAAGCAATGGTCCGCTCGAAGCCAGAGTAGAGAATCGCAAATCCCCGTTTAAGAACCAACCTGCTTTGGGAAGCAATCTGCAAGACGAACTGGCCGGCCTCAAAGTGACGATCAACGGTCGCACCGCGAAAACGCCCGTCATTGGGACTGTGATGGCTATGCCAAAGCCGGAGATCGATACTGGCTCGCCAGCAAACATGTCGCGGGCAGTCTCATTACCAGCTTACAATCCCGTGGCAAGTCGCTTTCTGCTGGTGAAGACTGACAAAGGGATTTCCTATGTCGACCTCGGTGATATCGTTTCCCTTGAAGCAGAGGGAAACCCTCAACCTAAGGAACCTATCATGGAGAATAAACCCGTTCTCCTATTTGATGCCAAAGCCCCCGGGATCGGGAACTCGGCGATGATCAGTTACCTCTCGCACGGTCTCGCTTGGGCGCCCAGTTACAAAGTGGATTTAACCGACGCAAAGCGATTGAAGATCGAACAGAATGCATCTATCCGAAACGAACTTTTGGACCTGAGCGAAACGGAGATCTCTGTCATCAGCGGTTACCCAAGTGTTCAGTTTGGACAAGTCGTGTCCCCTCTCGCTTCGTCGCAAACGTGGATGAGTTTCTTTCAACAGTTGGGCAACAGGGGCAGTGTGAATGCGTTTAACAACAGCTTTGTCACTCAAAACGCGGCCTACAACCAGAGCAACAATTCCGTTGGCTCGGGCCTGTCCGCGGCTGCCAACAACGGCGACACGATCGATTTGTACTACCATTCGATCGGCAAACGTTCACTCAAAAAAGGGGATGCGTTAACGCTCACGACCGGCAGTGCTCAAGTGGACTACGAGCGCATCGTCGAATGGACTATCCCCGACAATCGAGACGAATGGGGCCGCCCCAACAACAATCAAAGGGTAGATCCGGCTACCGGCCAAGGGCTGCAAGACGACGTGTGGGATGCGCTCAAGTTCAAGAATGCACTGCCGTTTCCGATGACAAGTGCACCGGCGATGGTGATTACGGACGGCAAGTTTAGCGGCCAAGGGCAGGTGCTGTGGACGAATCGCAACGAAGAAGCGACATTGCGAGTCAATAAAGCGCTCAGTATTCGGGCCAGGCACGTCGAATATGAGAACCAAGTAGGTGATCCGGGCAAATCCGAACGGGATCTCGTATACCTCGGTGGCCGTCGGCTTCGCAAAGTGACCGTCAATGGCGAGCTAAGGCTATGCAACAATCGCCCGTCCGAAACCAAGATGATTGTCAAGCGGCAATTTTCGGGGGACTATGTCAAGGGTGACGATACCCCGAAGATCGATTTGAGAGAAGAAGGGGTCTGGACCGTAAACAAACGCAATGAACTTACTTGGACACTCAACTTAAAGCCAGCCGAAGAGCGAACCGTGAAATTTCAATACATGGTGTTGGTCGATTTTTGAAGTCGGTCGCCCTTCAACGGCCGATTTGCATGCCGATCCATTCTTTGATAATGTATTGCAGCTTCATCAGCTCTTCCGCCTCAGGTATGAATTGGTTTACCGTGAGTGGTCCGCTTCCACCTCGATAGTCCGCAGCGATTGGAGTTGCGGGAATACCGGCTTGAGCGGCAAGCTGCATTGCGCGTGGCAAATGGAATGCACTGGTCAAAATGGCGCAGCGTTTGTCTTGCCAATACTCAGGATGATTTTTGAGCGAGGCCATTTCGGAAGAGGTGTTTTGGCCCGCCAGCTCGGAAATCACATCTTCTGGAATACCGAGCTCCATCCAGATTTTTTTGGTTTGTTGGCTTGGATCATCTTGCTGCTGATAGGCGCCTGCGAGCGTACCGGTCACCGTCAGAGTGTCACCGGTGGTCACGAGCCTTCTGGTTTTTCCGTTCAGGAAAAGCCTCGCAGCATAGCCAGCGCGATCGCCCGCCGCACCAAACTGAGCGCGTCCATCTGGGGCGATATTCGTTCCACCACCTAAAACGATCAGATAGTCGAAGGGTTCTTGAATAGGTTGCGAAGCATTCGGGACGGAGGATTCCCATGCTCTCATCAAAGCCGAGACAAACAAATGCGAGCTGAGTATCCAAACCACGCAGGCTCCGCAGGCCAACATCCATCCGATTCCGCGTTCACCCCGTCGAGACAAGATCACACCGAAGACGAGCCCGGCCACAATCGCCAAGAACAACGGCTGGACCATGTTGGTCAGCATCTTTTCCACTGACGATTTACCACTGACCACTGCGGTCGCGGCGATGGGCAAAGCGACAGTCAACAATAAGATAGAGAAGGCTGGCCTAAACCAGCCGCGATTCGTTTCACGCGATTCCAATGTCATAGGTTCCTATCAAGTTCATTTCAAGTTCATTTCTCAGGCAATCGGATAAAGCCTTGCCAATCAGGTGGTGCGGACCGTCCATGCTGTGCAATAAAAACCGTTAAAAAATCCTTTACGCGATCTTCCGCTGGGACTTGATGAAGTAGTCGAAACGCTTCGCCCCAGTTTCCGTCTTGCAAGCCATCGAGCGCCTTTTCATACGCCACGATGTGCGCATCGGTAAGCAGAACATCGGGGCCTTCTGGCGGAAGCAGTTCGCTGACCATCAACGGAGTTGTCATTCCGACCGGCAGGACTCTCGCGACCCGTCTGGTTCTGGCAATGGTCGGAGAGACTTCCGTGCGAACACGCTTGGCCGTCGCCTCGTCCATCAAGATCGGTGCACGTAGTTGTTTAGTCATGCTTTCTAGTCGCGATGCCAAATTCACGACAGGGCCGAACACGGTCACTTTGACTTGATCCACCGTGCCGATTCGGCCAGCTACAGCCCGACCGGTTGCGATGCCTAGTCCCGCACGAAACCCGGACAACGCATGCTTTTCGATAGCAGCCGCGGTCTCAAATTCGGCGCGGATTGCCAACGCTGCTTGCGCCGCTTGCAGCACTGAGCTCTGCTGTTCGAGAGGCCAACCCCAGAATCCCATGGCCGCATCGCCATGAAAATCGCCGACGACGCCATTGCGGTCGAGGATATGGTGTGTCATGACACCGAGCGCATCGCTGACGCGGCGCAATAGCTCTAGCAATTTATCACCCGATTCCTCGCTCTGTCGTGAGAAGCCTCGCAAATCGCAAAACAGTACGGAAACATTCGCCTCGCGTGGCGCGAGTACTTCGTCGGGATCACGAGTAGCCAATGCTTTTTGAACGACGGGCGCAAAGAAAGGACGCAATGAATCCTGACGGCGTTGCAGCAATCGCGTTTGACGAAGAGATCCTAACGTCGTGGCGGTCAACTCCGCGAATTTCAAATCGTCCTGCAGATCCATGGTGATCGCCGCGGTCGCGTCCCTCGCATTCTGAGGGAGCATGTTACTAAAATCGCCCGCAACGTAGATGGCCCAGCCAGGACATGCTTCGCTATTAATCGGTGTGCAAAAAGCCCAATCTACATTTTCACTTTGAGTATAGGATTGGCCCGAATCAATACCGCGGCTCCAAACGTGCAATACACTTTCACGCGTCGAGATCGCTTGTTGTATCAATTGTGCGGAAGGCGAGAATTGATGGCCGAGCAGATTGCGAGAATCCCAATGCAATAGGCGTATGCCGAATTCGTTGACTTCGCTGGAACTGCGACCTCGACTTACGCTAACCTTGGGTTTGGGTGGTTGGGGCTCTCCGGAGGGTTGGTTGCCAACAATGGCGACAAAGCTGGCCTGTTGGATTCCTTGCATCAACACGTTGACGACACGAGCGCACAATTCTTCGTCGGTGTTGCTGCTCGAAATGATTTCTGGCACTCGGCTCAACACTTCAATCCGGCGATCTGCATCTCGGTATCTGGCTTGTCGCAATTGTGACGGCGCGTAGGAATGCTCCGTCAATGCCGGCATCTCGTCCGATTGTGAGACCATTCGAACCCGCTGGTCCACCAAGCTGAAAGTCGTCTGACCAATCACAAAATGATCGCCGATCCCAATATTGAATTCGTCTTGACGCAATCCTTTGTGGAAGATGGGATTCCGCGCGTCGATGAGCTTGAAAACCTCCAAGCGAGAACCGTTCCAGGTGAGGCGTACATGGTTCCTCGAGATTCGATCGTCCCAGGGTACCGCCCAACCCGCTGCCGTTCTGCCAAGTACGACGGGTTGAATCGACGAAATGTCCTTTGGCAAAGGTCGACGCCAACGGTCCGATGGGCTAGGTCCTTGAGCGATCAAATCCGGCATAAACTATACGGCTAGTCGGTGGATAACGTAAAGCACTTACACCACTTTAGCCAATTTATTTGCGGTCGGATAGCGTCGTCCCCACCAACCCGACCCAATTCGAAGAGATGCTAGACGTGAAGCGTTTCGTGGAGAACTAATTCGCTGGCAATGGGGAGGGCGTAACCCACTCGCTGGCAACCGCAGCCTCTTCCACCGGTTTGGCGCGACGTCGTCGGCGGGGTTTGTTGGCTGCCCACTCTTTGGTCATGATCTCAAACACGTCTGGGCTTTCGTAACGAACGACGTTCTTTCCCTCAGGAATCGGTCCGATCAGACCTTTGAAGATTGGCATTCCTCGCAAATCAAGGTCCGTGCTGCTGTCGTCGATTCCCACTTGCGAATGGGTTTTGAAGATCGACTCCGCATTATGGAAATCGCGGATTCGAAGTGAACCGTCCTGGCCTCGCGTCACAACCCGAAAAACTTCTTTCTTTGCCATGGCTCTACTCCGGTCAATCTAATTAGTGCGTTCGTTCGGCTCCTTCCATAAAATCTCGTTGTAGGGAATTGCGAAAGATGGATTTCCATCGCGGCCCAGCATCCTTGCCGAGGTCCCCCCACAAAGCTATGTAATCGACTGATCCGATCCAAAAATTGCGGAGCAGTGCATGGCCTAGTCTTGGCTAGTACGACGGTTGCAAATGCGATCCTCGGATTGACCATCACAACATGGTTTGCGGTGGAGTACTGCTTTCGATGCCATCGTTCACCGTGACTGTCGAGCCGAGGCAAAAAAAGCGTGAGCAATGATCGCGTTCTGAAAGTCCCGTAAAAACTTGCGATTATTTCCGGGTAACACTGATGGCCGCACATGCGGCCTACTGCGACTTAACCGGGTCGCCACTACAATGCCTACTACAATAGAATCGAAAACGGCATGCCGCCGTCCATCCATGCCTTTACAGAATATTGCACATGCCAACCAGTCGTTTTGAGTACCGCGATTACTTAGCGGAGATTCGTCAGAGACAAAAAGAGAAATCCAAAGGCGAAATCGATTCATTTCATGCGACCATGACAGGCAAGGAGAAAGACGCGCTGGTCTCGCGTTCCCATCGGAGTTTTTGGAAGTTATTTATTTCGTTTTGGGGATTGCTTAAGGGGTTTCGAGGCAAGATTCTGTTTGGGCTTGGTACAGTCACGATTGCCACCATACTTGCTCTAATCCCGCCACTTGGTACGAAGCTTGCAATTGACTGCGCGTTGACCGTTCCAACCAGGCCGCTGCCTAATTGGTTGAGCGAAATCTTGGGGCAGCCCAGCCCGATGGTGCTGTTGGTCTGGATAGCTGTTTTGGTCGCAGTGGTCACGTTGATTAGGACCGTGATATTCCTCTGGGGGCGATGGTCGTGCACACAAGCCGTGAATCAAGTGCAGATGTCTGTTCGAAGTCGAGTGTTCGAACATATGTTGCATATGCCGCTCCACAAGATTCAGCAGCTCAAATCAGGAGGCGCAACTAGCCTGCTGCGAGAAGATGCGGGTGGGATCGCTGAGTTGATTTTTAGCGTGCTCTACAACCCTTGGCAGGCGATCGTTCAGTTAATCGGTAGCCTCATCGTTCTCATCATCGTGGATTGGCGATTGTTAGCTGCTGGGCTGTTGCTGCTACCGGCCGTTTACTTTAGTCATCGAACTTGGATCTATTCAATTCGACCACTTTATCGGGACGCTAGGCAGCGACGTCAGAAGATCGATAGCAATACAACCGAAACGTTCGGCGGCATTCGTGTTGTGCGAACTTTCGCACGGCAACGCAACGAAACGCAACGCTACGTAAAAGGCAACCATGTTTTACTACGACAGCAATTGTTGATCTGGTGGCGAACACGTTTAATTGAGATCGTTTGGGAGGTACTTATTCCACTGGCCTCGACCTCGTTGCTGGTCTACGGCGGCTGGCAGATATTGCAGTCGCAGTTGACTTTAGGTGACCTGATGATGTTTTTGGTTTACTTGACCATGTTGCTCGGACCGATCGCGACTCTGGCTGGCAGTGCCGTTCAATTTCAAAATAATTTGGCCGGCCTCGATCGCATACTCGACCTTTTGGCAACTCCCAAAGAGCTAGCAGATCGACCTGGCGCAATTCGAATTCCTCGTAAGCAAGCCAAGGGGGACATTCGGTTTGAGGGGGTGTCGTTCAAGTACCCTGAGAATGAACAATGGATCCTTAGGGACATCAACTTGCATGCCAGAGCGGGTCAAACCATAGCGATCGTCGGAAGAAGCGGGGCTGGAAAAACCACCCTATGCAATTTAGTCGCTCGGTTTTTCGATCCGGAGCTTGGCCGAATCCTTGTCGATGGCAACGATTTGAGAGACGTGCAACTGCACAGCTACAGGCAGTTGCTGGGGGTCGTGGAGCAAGACGTCTTCCTGTTCGATGGTTCCATTGCCGAAAACATCGCGTATGGCAGACGCGGGGCATCGTCCGAGCAGATCGAGCAAGCTGCTAAAGCCGCTGCGGCCGATGAGTTCATTGTGAAGTCCCCTAAAGGCTACGAAACAATGATCGGCGAGCGAGGGTTTAAGCTCAGCGGTGGGCAGCGCCAACGACTTGCGATCGCTCGTGCATTGCTAGCAGATCCAAGAATTTTGATTCTGGATGAGGCGACTAGCAACTTGGACAGCGAGAGCGAACGACTCATCCAATCCAGTTTGGCGTTGCTTCTCGAACAGAGGACTGCATTCGTGATCGCTCACCGGTTGAGTACAATCATTCATGCGGATCAGATCCTGGTTTTGGATGAAGGACGGATTGCACAGTGTGGTACCCATTCAGAATTACTTGAGCAGTCCGGGATCTATCAGCAGATGGTAAGATTACAGACGGAAAGCCCCATCGCACCGCAGTGGATGGATTCCTAGTTCGTTTTGTTTTGTTTGTATTGAGACTTATTTAATGTCGAAGTCGCTTCAAGGAAATTGTTTACTGGCATCTCCATTCATGGACGATCCTAATTTCTTTCGTTCCGTGATTTATCTCGTGCGCCATGCCGAGGATCATGCCTTTGGGTTGATTCTGAACCGCCCAACGGATTTCCGAATGGATAAAGTGGTCTCGATGGTAAGCGATCTGCATTGCGTGCACGATGGTCCTCTCTACTGCGGCGGTCCAGTCGAAGGGCCATTGATCGCATTGCACGACCAACCAGAGTTAGGAACCGATGAATGCATCGATGGTCTAAGCATGACGAGCGATCAAGACAAATTGCTGAAGTTGTTTGTGCTGCCAACGGCCAAACTCAAACTTTTTGATGGGTTTGCTGGCTGGGGAGCTGGTCAA
>JBBRGW010000113.1:0-10060 GCA_038223525.1 Pirellulales bacterium | reverse complement strand
CAACGATCATCGATCGGATGCGGAAGTCGGCAACGCTTTGACTCAGTTCAAATCGAGTATCGCTCCCTGCGTCCAACGAAATAATAGCTTCCTTAGTCTGCATTACTTCACGAAGGACAGTCTTCGAGACGCGAACCTTTTCTTCTTGGTCCGCTCGTCGCGTCTTGAACCACTTCGGCTTCAGTTGCCCATCGTCGTCGTTGAGGACAATGAAGCCGCGATCGGCTTGAATGAAGATGGTAAAGAGTGTTTCGAGAACCTTCGGAAGAACTTCGTCAAGCGAAACGGCCCTCGCTAGGTTCCTCATGATTTCCAGGATCGCTGCCAGTTTCGCTTCAGGCGAAGCGCTCAATTGCAAACCGTATTGACTGCCTCTCACATCCAACTTGGCGGTGACGGACCGCGACGATCCCGCTTGATCGCTATCGTCCACAATCATGATCCCAAGTGCTGAACCCTCGGACGTTGGGTTCGCAGTCAGGGCCGAGGATTCCGCTTCCTCGTGGTAGTTCAATTCGATATCGCAGATGCGAATCGTATCGCCCTCTAACAGTTTTGTCGCTTCGTTGATAAGGCGGCCGTTGACGAACGTGCCGTTTCGGCTTTTCAGGTCCTCCAAAATGAAGCTAGGTCCGTTCTTGGATACTTTCGCATGTTGTCTCGATACAGAACCGCTTTCGAGAACAATATCGCAATCCGGATGCCTACCCATTACGTATTGGTTGTTTTCCAAAGGGTAGCGACGGCCCATGGCGGGGCCTGTAATTGCGTCCAAGTAAGGCATAATGCAAATCGGCAAGTCTACGGGGGTGGGGACTGATCCAGATATGATAACTCGCTAGTCCATTCTCCGGTATACGCGTGCCCCAAGCATTATCGAAAGGCGTTCAAGACCCACATTCCCCCTGTTCGTTGTGAGTCAATGTACTGCCGGCGAAGGGATCAGTTGAACTGCGATTCGCACTTGCCTGCCATCGCGAACCAGGATGACATCTACAGGCTTATCCATGGCCGTTAGTCCAACAAGCTGCACGAGATGTTCATCGTTTTCGACTGCTAATCCGTCAAATTCCAGGATCACATCCCCATAACGCAGGCCAGCCAATTCCGCTGGACTGTTCGGTTTGATCACCTTGACAAACGCCCCGCGCGGCCGTGCACTGCCCGGAACTGCGTTGCCTTCGGTATTGAAGGCCCGTTCGACGCTGACCCCCAAATAGGACTTTTGAAGCTCCCCTTTTTCGACAAGCTGCGTCGCTACCGTCATCGCCAAATTGATCGGAATCGAAAACCCTATACCCTCATTTCCTCCGGAATTGCTCGCAATCGCCGTGTTGATGCCAATCACTTCTCCCCTCATGTTCATGAGTGGGCCACCGCTATTGCCCGGATTGATCGCCGCATCGGTCTGGATGAAGTCCTGGTAGACTATCGCTTTGGAACCAAGTTCGAGGTTTCGCCGCCCCTTGGCACTAATGATTCCGTAGCTGACCGAATGATTTAATCCAAACGGACTTCCCACCGCAAACACAAAGTCCCCCATTTCAATCTGGCGGCTGTCGGCAATCTTTGCGATCGGCAAATTACTGCGACCGATATCGATCACTGCGATGTCGGTCGAGGGATCTTCCCAAACTTGAATCGCTTTCAGAGCAACGCCCGCATCGGATTCTATTTTCACATTGGCAAGCGAAGCGGCATGCACGACGTGCCGGTTGGTGATCACGTAGTTGCCGTTGCCAATCCATACGATGACGCCCGATCCAGCCTCCTCCACCTTTCGGCCTTCCGGCTTCGGAGCTCTCAAGTCAGACTTGGATCCGATAACTCCTCTCTCTGGGAAGGGCTCTTCTTTGACCGCTTCGATATGGACCACCGTTGGTCCAACCAAGCGAACCACGCGACGGAGCAAAGAATGCTGACGCTCAATCAAATCGACTTCCTGCGAAATTTGAGCATACTGTTCATCGCGTTGCCTGAAGTTCAGACTCGAGTCATCCGTACGAGCGCTCGGGAACTGATCCGTCCCTCGCTTCGGAAACCCCTTTGATTGCGAGAACGCAGTCGATTCACCTATGCCCAGCATGCAACCAAAAGCCGGTACGGCGAGCGAGAGCGTCCAAACTCGGAGAGATTGGATCACAGCACTGCGCTTTGAAAATCGATTTTGGCTCATCGGGGAAGCGGTTCGGTAATGGAGTCTGATTCACGAAAATACTGGCAATGATGGTATTCGGAATTCTTCCCACGATTTTTGTAGACCAAAACGGATCGATTGCGGTTAGACACAAATTTAAGTGGCACAAATACCGTAATGGCCTGACCTGAGGATTATGCCGAATCTACCTCGCGAAGTTGATTTTCTTCTTGGCTTCCAAGACTGCTCGATCTTTGACGACATCTCGCTTTGCGATGGATTTCGAAACAAATCGCTTCGAGTCCGTGGCGGATGGCTTCAGGGCAGCGATATCAAGCTTCTCGATCGGCGCTTCCAAATCATCTACCAGAATGTGCGGTGTGACTCCTCGCGAACTAATCGGTGTCCCTTTCGGTGAAAAAAACTTCGATACCGTCAGTCTCAATCCACCGTTTCCATGATCGTTGTGGAAGACGCCTTGTACACTTCCCTTTCCATAGGACGTTTGGCCGACGATCAGCCCGCGGTCGTGATCATGGATGGCTCCCGCAAATATTTCGCTGGCACTCGCACTATCCCCGTCAATCATTACAACCAATGGAATGTCCCAAGTACCTGGTGCGGTCGCGGTGAAGTTATGATTCTCTTGACCGTTTCTCCCTCTGGTGGAAACGATGGACCCCCGGGTAATAAAGTAGTCCGCCAATTCAACTGCAGAATCGAGCAAACCACCTGGATTGCGTCTCAGATCAACGATAATGCTTCGCATACCATCCTTGCTCAAATCCAGCATCGCTCGCGTTACTTCCCCTCCAGTGGTCTTTTGGAAATTGGTAATCCGTATGTATCCGACCGCTGGATCTACCATCTCCGCAACCGAAACACTGGGGACATCAACCTTTTTTCGCTGCACATTCACGTCTACGGTACTATCGTCTATGTTCCTCAAAACCAACTTCACATTGCTGCCCTCAGGCCCGCGTAGCAAATCGGCTGCCTTCTTCGCACCGATCTGCTCCACCGAGGAACCATCGACGTTCAAAATAAATTGATTGGCCATCAAACCAGCTAAGTGAGCGGGACCACCTCGAAAAACATCCACGATTTTGAGCTCGCTACCCTCAGCCCATAACTCAACTCCAAGACCGATCAAATTCCCCTCGATTTGCGACATCACCTCACGGTATTCGCCCGGAGTAAGCAAGGCTGAGTAAGGATCCAACAAGCCGACAGAACCCGCAACATACTCATAGATTACCGCCGAAGGCATCAAACCGATTTGTTGACTGGCCTGATTAGCCACGTAAGCAACAACGCTCTTCAATTCCTCTGCACTCTGGATCTTGCGACCGAAGACGGATTTGTGAATCGTTTTTCGAAACTGCTCAACACTCGCCGCGTCGGCATTACGAAGATGCTTACCGAGAAAATCCTGCTCGGTGAGTGCGACTTCTAGGAATGCGGTACCATGCTTTGCCAGCCTGTCGTAGTCGATCTGCTCCACATAGTAAACCTCCAATTTGGAGAGAACCTCTGTGAACACTTGCAGCGCGTCGCTCGGCGTTGAGTTGTCAACCGTCTGCATGAACGATCTATCCGAATACCTGCGCGTTACGTCGTAGTGAACGCGACAGATTTGCAGACGTTCTGTGCAATCCTTGAGATGCGAATCCCTCTTCACCGCCTTTTCGTAGTGGAGGATCGCTTCTTGCCAACGATTCTCCTGCTCTAGTCTCTTGCCTTCGGCCATCGGGGAGCGGATGCCCTCAACTAGCCCACTAGTCGAAGCGGAATACTGGCTATGTACAACCGGCGTGTAACCGATCCACACAATGCAAAAAGCGATTGCCAGATTTGCTATACGCAGGGACAATTTTCGCATAGGTAGGAATTGGGATGGATGCATAGTAGTAGACTCAATCAAACGCTAAAAGAGTATGCAACCACAAATGCGTTGGTCAAAAAACATGAGACAGAATGTTCTCAGATCTTTCACCGCAATCGGAAAGGTCAGCAGGCACCGATCTCGATATGACGCAAATGGGGATGGTAGGGACAGGAACCATGATCCCTCAATTGCCAGCATTGCTTTGGAGAAGTGAAAGCTTCCTGAACATGCGGCCTATGCGTCCTGCAAAAGAAATTCTGCATTGCAAAAAGCGCTGAAGACATCATTGCTGCCCGCAACACCACGATCTGCTTTTGCGTCTCAACTTTACGCAAACCGATTTTTAAAGGCAACTTTTGTCCAAACTTTTGGAGTAAGTCGCCGGACATTCCATGGTCGGATTCAGCTAAAGCGATCGGCAGATGAAAAGTACCGAAGGATGGGACCAATGCCCCATCCGTTGATTCGATAGGGACAATGGTCCCAATCTACGACTGGTATCACACAGTCTGCCGCTCGCCTAAGCACGCGTGCATGTGTCAAACCGACAAAAACCGCGGCAAACGCCCTGCGGCTAATGATTGGTTACAATAGGCTGACTACCCACCTATTGCCCCCTCTCTCGATTGTCGACTGATAACGATGACGCTAGACCCCACCCGCCGTCATTTCCTTGGCCAAATGTCTACTGGCTTGCCGATGGTCGCGATGGCCCAAATGCTGCTTGGCGATCAGCCAGCATTTGCGAATGATCCAAAAACACACTTCGTGCCCAAAGCGAAAAAAGTACTCCAGATTTTCTGCCCGGGCGCGGCGTCCCATATCGATCTATGGGACCATAAACCGATGCTGGATAAACTCGATGGCACTCCGATGGCCGGCGAAGAAAGTGCGCTGACGTTTCAAGGCAAAAACGGAAACTTGATGAAATCTCCTTGGCCATTTGTTTCCGCAGGTCAATCTGGCAAAAAGATTTCTTCGATGATGCCGCAGATGGCTAAGCATGTCGACGATATTGCTTTTATTCACAGTATGGTCTCCAAAACCAACACACATGGACCAGGTTGCGTGAATATGAACTCCTGTTTCGCTCGAGACGGTTTTCCAAGCGCAGGAGCTTGGGTTAGTTACGGCTTAGGCAGCCTTAACGAAAACTTGCCGACCTACGTCGCCATCCAGGATGTTCGGGGTGAACCACCCAATGGCAAAGCCAATTGGGGAAACGGATTCCTGCCCGCCCAGCACCAAGCGGTCACCTTATCCGCACAACACTCATTGCGAAATCTTTCCCGGCCGTCGATTGTCTCTAACGACGAAGAGCAAGCGACCCGCGAATTCCTAAAGCGCATCAATACCGAGCACGCAAACCTTCACCCGGGCAACGATGAATTGCAAGCCCGAATCGCTGCCTACGAATTGTCAGCCAAAATGCAATTGGCGGCCCCGGATGTGAGCGACCTGACCCGAGAGTCCCCGCATACGCATCAATTGTATGGAACCGATGACCCTAACAAACTCAAGGCAGCTTACGCCAAGAATTGTTTGCTCGCGCGGCGATTGCTCGAGCAAGGGGTCCGATACGTAAGCTTGTACTGCGCTTCTCGGGCAAGTTCGGTCGATGGTCTGCTTAACTGGGACGCACACAAAACGCTTAAAGCAGATTACGACCGCCATCTCCCAATCTTTGATCAACCAACTGCCGCTCTGCTCACCGATCTCAAGCGACGCGGGCTTCTCGAAGATACGCTCGTGCTCTGGTGCACCGAATTCGGCCGAATGCCAATGCATCAGGAAGGGACCGTCGGACGCGATCACAATCCCGATGCATTCACCACCTGGATGATGGGGGCTGGAATCCGTGGTGGCGTGAGCTTCGGCGCAACCGACGAAGTTGGGCGTCGAAGCGTTGAAAACGTTGTTTCCGTTTACGACTTCTACGCCACGGTCCTTCACCTGCTCGGGCTCGATCACGAGAAGCTGACCTACTATCACAATGGAGCGAATCGCAGACTAACCGACGTTCATGGGCACGTTGTAAAGGAGGTTCTGTCATGAATCATTCATCGCGATACGTGTTGTCGTTCGGGTCGATCTGGAGTTCCGGCTTAGCTGTCTTGGTTGGGCTTGGGGGCAATGCCTCTGCGGTGGACACCGAAGGACTCGCGTTCTTCGAGCAAAAGATCCGTCCTGTTTTGATCGAACACTGCTACGGTTGCCACAGCCAAAAATCGGAGAAGCTCCGAGCCAACCTGTTGCTCGATTCCAAAGCGGGCTGGGAACGCGGTGGCGATAGTGGGACACCCGCCATCGTGCCTATGCATCCCGAGCGGAGTCCTTTGATTGCAAGTGTTCAACATATGGATCTTGAGATGCCACCCGACAAGCCGAAGCTCGCCGAAAGCGTCATCGCCGACCTTGTGTCTTGGGTAAAGATGGGTGCCCCCGATCCGCGGGACGGCAAGATGGAAGCAAAGCGCGCCGATAGGTCCTGGTGGTCTCTTCAGCCAATCGCTGGTCTCCAAGGCGAGATCACTGTCGAAGCAAATCCCTCTATCGACCATTTCATCGAAACAAAACTTGCTGAACAAGGACTGCGAATCGGTCCGCCGGCCGACCCCCGCGCCCTCTTACGCAGAATGAGCTATGACCTCATTGGATTGCCCCCAACATTAGACGATGTCGCAGAATTCGATCTTGCCTTTCGCGAGAACCCATCCACTGCCACTTCGCAATGGATAGAAAAACTATTGGCCAGTCCACAGTACGGAGAGCGCTGGGGGCGGCATTGGCTCGACGTCGTTCGTTTTGGGGAAAGCTATGGCTTCGAGCGGAACGTAATAAACGATGACATCTGGCCTTTTCGCGACTACGTGATTCGATCGATCAACGACGATAAACCGTTCAATCAATTTATTGTCGAACACTTAGCGGGTGACGTCGTAGGGAAAGGCAACCCCGAAATCGAGGTGGGGAGCGCCTTTTTGGTCGCAGGCCCCTATGACGATGTTGGCAACAGCGATCCGGTTGCGGCAGCAAACATTCGGGCCGCCACGCTCGACGATCCTATCACGGCGACCAGCGGTGCCTTTCTAGGTCTTACGATCCATTGCGCACGTTGCCACAACCACAAATTCGACCCGATACCAACCGAGGACTATTATCGGATTCGAGCCGCCTTAGAAGGTGTCTCGCACGGTCGACGCGCCATCGTTTCCGCCGAACAACAGAGTGCCTATTCCGAAGCATTGAAACCTTTGAACCAGGAAAAAGGAACGCTACTAAACCAACGCAAGGAAATTGAAAAAACGATTGAGGCAAGATCAAAACTGCTAGTGCAGGCAGCCACGCGCCCTAAAGTAGACATCGTCCTTACCCAGGAAACGTTCCCAACGGCCGAGGCTCGCTTTTTGAAGTTTGTCATGCACGCTTGCACTAGTAGCCCCAAGTCTGCAGTCGGTGCGAAGCTCACGGAGTTCCGAGTTTGGAGCGACGATCCTGAGCCTCGCAATGTTGCGCTGTCCTCCAACGGAACCGTTGCCTCCGGCGAACGCTCTTCCTTCGCGGAAGATTTCCTCGAAGCCTACGGCCCTCAATTGGTCATCGACGGTGTACTGGGCGAGCAATGGTTTATCGGTTCGCCGGCAACACTAAAGTTAAGCTTTGCAAAGATCGAAAGGATCAAAAGCATCTCCTTTGCAAACGACAAAGGGAACCAACAGGCTCAGGACAATTCGAGAGGTGCGACCCCAACGGACTACGATGTCCTTATCTCCATGGATGGCGAAAGATGGCAAACCGTGGCGTCAAGTACCGGAAGGGAACCTTGGACCGAGGCCCATGCAATCGAAAGAATACGCAAAGGAACGATTACTACCGAAGAGCAAGCGACGCTCGAAAGGATCGATGTATCGATAGCCGAAATTGATTCACGTATTCGCAAAGTCCCCTCCCTACAGGAAATATGGGTTGGCAAACATGAGCAGCCTAAGGTGCAGACGTTTGTTCAAAAAGGGGGCGATCCGACCAAACCACTCCAATCGGTTGCTCCCTCTGGACTCGCAGTGTTGGATCACATCCTCGAGCCGAAACCCTTGGACCTAAACGCAGATCAAGGCGAACGGCGGCTTGCATTGGCAAAGTGGATCACGAACGACGCGAATCCCCTAACCGCGCGGGTCCTTGCGAATCGCATTTGGCAATATCATTTTGGAACGGGTATCGTCGATACCCCGAGTGATTTCGGATTCCAAGGAAGTCGCCCCACCCATCCGGAACTTTTAGATTACCTCGCAACGAAACTGGTTCGAGGTGGATGGCGACTGAAGGATCTTCACCGCCAAATCATGTCCACGCGAGCTTACCAACAATCCTCGAACGCAAAGGATGATAACTTCGCCTTGGGTACCAAACTGGATAAATCATCCCGGTTGCTTTGGCGTTTCCCACCGCGTCGTTTGAGCGCCGAAGAGATTCGCGACACGATCTTAAAGACGACCGGTAATCTCGACCCTAGAATGGGCGGGCCCGGTTTTCGACTCTATAAGTTCACGCAAAATAACGTTTGCACCTATTTCCCACTCGACCGACTTGGACCAGAAACCTACCGGAGAGCCGTCTACCATCAGAATGCCCGGGCGAGCGTCGTTGATGTCCTGAACGATTTCGATTTGCCCGACACCTCTTTTGCCTCGCCAAAACGAGCCAATACGACAAGCCCCATGCAAGCTTTGACCATGCTCAATCACAGTTTTGTTCAAGACATGGCAGCCTCATTATCCGAACGTGTGTCCAAGCAGTCATCCGATCTCGAAGCCCAAGTCGACAGCGTATTTGCAAACCTATTTCAACGAAAACCTAGCGAGTATGAATTGACGCAATCAAGCAATCTGATTCAATTGCATGGGCTCAAGGCGCTCTGCCGCGCTATGCTCAATTCTAATGAACTCATCTTTGTCGAGTGAATGGTTTCCTAATTTATGCTCGAATGGTTGTTCGGAAAACGAAAACAGTCGCTTCAAAAACCGATTCAACCAGAAGAACGGCAACTGCTCAGTAGCTCGATATGGCAAGCGGTTCATTTCAGCCAGCAACAATGCGAGCAAATGATCCGATGGTCGCGAGTCTTTATTTCGGAGAAGGTATGGGAGGGTTGCGAAGGGCTTGAGGTCACGAAAAAAATGCAATGGCAAATTGCAGCGTCAGCCAGCATGATGGTCCTAGCGTATCCAGATTGGTACTTTGACAAAACCGCTACCATCCTGATTCATCCCCAAGCATACCGAGCTCGAGTCAACGCGAGCCATTCAGGATTGACAATTGGCACAGAGATGGCGGGCGAGTTTTATCGTGCCGGAGAAACCATCTATCGTGGGCCAGTCGTCTTAAATCATCGCGACATCCGTGCTGCAACCAAGGATAGAAATGACGGACATCACATTGTCGTTCACGAGTTCGCGCATCAGCTGGACATGATCAATGGCCCATCCGCTGACGGGCTGCCACCTCTCCCTGAAAATGTCGATCAAGCGGCTTGGCTTAACGCATTGAAAGCGGAATACCAGGCCGCGCAAGACTTGGTCGGGCAAGGTTACAGGATTTTGATCAACGACTATGGGCTAACACAGGAGAGCGAGTTTTTTGCTGTCTCAAGCGAACTCTATTTCCAAAGGCCCAGGGAATTAGCCGAGTTCCATCCCAACGTCTACGAATTGCTACGCCAATTTTACCTGACCGACATGGCCACGCTCCTGCCCCTCGTCCCTTGAGGCCGCCGCGCTTTCGTAAGGACCGATGGACATGACCCATCGGACGTTTCAGAACCAAGGTATGAACGCACCAATCGAAAAAACAATCAACAACACTAACGCAACGTACCACCACAGGCCCCTTTTGTGGGCTTTCGAATCCTCTAGCTCCAGTTCGTCGTCAAGTTCGTCGTCAAGGTCGTCCTTTCCGTATCCTCCCAATCCGAGCGCAGCATGCGAATGCGCATCCTCGCTTTCTTCCCCATCTGGATCGTCATAATCCGGCGAAGA